>JACZTA010000050.1 GCA_022573915.1 Bacteroidota bacterium
GGTCAGGTATGCATGGTTGCTACGAGAGGATTATCCTAAGGACAAACATATCCGCGAATTGACCAATGACATTCTCAGGGAATTAGTTGTCGAACACAACGTTGAGGTGAGTGACTACTTTAAAAAACCAAGAGAAGTACTGGTGGAAGAGATGGAGATTGTTGAAGACGAGGATATGTCTGAATTGAGTAAATATGAAAAAATTAAACGAAAGAAGGCAGTCGATAATGTTCAAGGCGATGAGAATTTTATTGGTTACGCTTTTGTGGAATTATTCAAAACAGATGACTTTGAAGATACTTTTGAGGATATAATGGATGAAATTGAAGATGAACTGAGAGAATCAGAGAAAAAGCTTAACAAAGCTGATGCAAAAAAGAAGAGGAAAGCAGAAGAGAAATTGGCGCGCATTGAAAAAAACAGGGGGAAAGCGTTGGGTATTGATAAGATTGTTATCGTGGATCCTTACTATATAAAAGTTGACGAACGTAAAGCCGATGCCATTCAGTACGGAGACACGGAAGCTAAGATGTTGGAATATTCAGAGAAATTGAAGATGAATGCTGCAATGCTTGATCTCAATATTGAGATCCTCGACTCTAAGGATTTCCAAATTGATGATGCCGATAAGTTTAACGACTTTTCTTTACTCAACGACTGGGTAGGCGAAAGCTTGGATCATGAGGATGATCTGGATGAGGAACGTAATATGATCATAAGTGATAAGGCTTATGTAAATAAACTTATCAAGAAATATGATACGAAATATTTCATGTGGACAGGAGTAATAAGCGTACATGAAAGAAAAAGCCTGTCCTATTATTATGCTTGCGTCGCGCTAATGGGAATAATTACCATACCCTTCACCATTTACTACCTGGTGATTCCTGAATACAGTACCTATCTATATACAGTGGTTTATAATATAGAAACAGGTGAAAAAGTACTGATTGAGCGGGATCTCATCCGGAAGAAGGATAGAAAGGATATTTTAAATTCGAGAATTTATGATACCTTGTTTCAAATTAAGTCAAAGCGAGAAAACATAAAGTAGTATGAGAAAATTTTTGCTGATTGTCCTAAGTCTTGCATTTCTATTTAACAACTGCTTCGCCCAGGTATCAGGTTATCAGGGTAAGAGACTTACAGTTGGTTATAACGCAAGCACTTTTTTTTCCATGCATAATAAAGACACGGCCCTGGTATCGGATCTCGTTTATCTCAACACCAAAGGAGGACTCGTAGTAGATTACGTTATAACACGCAGAAGCAGCATAGGAGTTACCATAGAGAGATTTAAAGCGAAACTTGATTATACCGGCCTTTCATTTATTGATTCGGTCAAGTGTGATGACCCTATTTTTGGCGAGTGGATGGACGTTGCATTATTAACATCTACTAAACAGGTATTGGTAAAGGCTGTGAATATCGGCGTGGTATATAAGAAATTTATTGACATAGCACCTTTGGGCGCCTATCAGGAATTTGGATTTTATCAAGTATTGTACAAAGCGGAGGTCTCGGATTATACGCCTGAAGTGGGGCCCCTATCCATTTATTGTCTCAAAAATATAGATGATTTTGTTTCTGATAAAATCTACAGCGCCACGATGCTAACTTATGCTGCCGGCGCACAGAGGATAATATTTGACAAGCTGGTTCTGAGAGTGGCTGTTCAAACAGGCTGGGTATTGAATAATATAAAAGGCAGTCGGTTTCGTAAAGAAATTTTGGAAATTGAAACTCCATTTACAACCAAAAACTTTCTTAAGCTGAGAGGCAAGACCAGGATTGGAGGGCACGAGCTGCTCAATATTGTATTTGGAGTCGCTTATTTAGTTAAATAAAATTGCTGTCAATTTCACGCTTGATATAAGCGCTATTTATTTTTAAACCCCAATCCATTATTATCAAATTAGAAATATAGCATTCATGAAAAAATATATCTTCATAGTTATCGTATCGATTCTCCTTATTACTATTGGTTCATTATATGCCCAGGATCTTGAAAACTATACTCCATTAGCCTCTGAAGGTGATATCCCAATAGCGTTTCGAACGCTCTCGGTAGATAAATTCAAGGACGATGCCAGCCATTTGGATAAGAACGAAAGCAAGAAAATGAAGAAATCCAAGGAGCAATTCTTACTGTCCAGTAATTATTTTATCAATCGCATGCTGCTAAGCGGGAAGGTATTATTTAATGACCCGGTGGGAAGATACGTAAATGAAGTGGCGGATGAGATACTGAAGGATGACCCGGAATTGCGGGAAGAGTTGGACATTTTCATAATAAAGTCTCCTATTGTGAATGCAATAACAACAAACAACGGAACCATCTTCGTTACCCTGGGGTTGATTGCGCAACTTGAGAATGAAGCACAACTTGCGCTAGTGCTTTGTCATGAATTTGTTCATTATAAAAATGATCACGTGATGGACTCTTATCTCGAACAGCAGAAAATAAAGAAGGGTAAAGATGCGTACAGGCAAAGGTCCATAGAGGAAAAGATTCTCGCAACGTTCAGTTATTCCAAAGATCTGGAATTTGAAGCTGACGAAGAAGGTCTTGAAATGTATTTGAAAACCAATTACAGTCTGGATGAACTCGACGGTGTATTTGATGTGCTGCAATATTCTTATCTGCCATTCGATGAGGTAGAATTTGAAAAATCATATTTTGAATCAGAGCACATGAAATTCCCTGAAGACTACTTCCTTGAAGAGTTGGACCCTATTGCTATGGACGATGATTACGATGATTCAAAAAGCACCCACCCAAACATCAGGAGAAGAAGGAAACAAATTGACAAGCTTATACGGGAAGAAAGTAATGAAGGTAAAGTTGTATTTATTTTACCTAAGGAGAAGTTCAAGAATGCTCAAACGATTTCTCGTTTTGAAGTGAGCAGATTATATATGATCTCTCGCCAATATTGTGAGGCTATATATAATTCATTCTTATTGTTAAGAGTGCATCCGGATAATAAATATTTAAGAACAACTATTGCTAAAGCCTTATATAGCCTGGCTAAATATAAAAACGACGGGTCGTTCAGACGGGTACATAAAAGCTATTCTGACATAGAAGGAAGTTCTCAGCAACTTTATCACTTTTTAGAAAAGCTCAAAAGCGATGAACTTAATTCACTGGCATTAAGATATGCATGGTTACTAAATAAGGACTACCCCAACGATGAATTTATTGAGGGACTGGCAGAGGATGCATTCAGGGAATTGATAACGGAGCATCAAATGGAACCAAGTGATTATTTTAAAAAACCAAAAGAGGAGTTAGTGGAAGAATTGAATATCGCGGTGGAAGAAGTGGATGAATCTAAGCTAAGTAAGTACGAGAAGATCAAGCGCAAAAGAGTAACTGAAAATATAGAGGATGACGAGAAATTCATCAACTTTATGTTTGTGGAGCTATTTCAGGATGAGTCCTTCGAAGATATGTTCGAAGACCTCCTTGATGAGTATGAGGACAGTAAAATAGAGGATGAGAAAATATTGACTAACACTGAACTAAGACAGAAAAGAAAAGAGGAGAATAAAGAATACAGGCTCGAGAGACGCTACGGTAAGGCACTGGGAATTGATAAAATCATCATTGTTGATCCTTATTACGTGAAGGTTGACGAAAGAAAGGAAGATGTCATACAGTACATAGATACCGAAACGCGGTTGCTTATGTATTCGGAGACATTACGGAAAAATGCTAATAAACTAAATCTTAATCTGGAGATTTTGGAAACTAAAAATTTTCGGATAAATGATACGGACAAGTTTAATGATTTTTCTCTCCTGAATGATTGGGTGATCGAAAGAAGCCGTCATTATGATAATTTGGATAGCGACAGGAATATCATTCTTAGTGAAAAACCAAATGTCGATAAGCTGGTGGAGAAATATAATACCAAATACTTCATGTGGACGGGTGTCGTTAGCGTTCAGGAGAAAAAAGGAATCAATGATTATTATCTAGCAACCTGCGCTATTATGGGCTGCTTGACAATACCCATTGGAATTGCGATCCTGGCATTGCCAAAACATCGTACCTATACATACTCTGTCCTTTACGATGTTGAATCCGGTGAGATCATGTTAAATGAACGCGATTTCATACGCAGGAAGGATAGATTAAGGGTGGTAGATAATCATGCAAATAAATTGTTAAAACAGGTGGTCAACGAACGATAAATCGATGCGGTGTCCCCACTGCTAACATAGTTCTGATCATTCTTATCCTCGAATTCCAAGAGGTTTTCCCCGACGCGAATAGCGAAATTAGTTTTATATTTAGGCAAGATTAAAAATTCGCTTCCCTGATTTATTTCCCGGACTATTTCTGAACCAAATTTTATGCTGAAAATCAAATTTATCGTGCTGATTGTCTTGATAGGAATCTCCACAATCGGTAACGCAGGGCCTGGTGAGGGGATGTGGATCCCTACCCTCCTCAAACAACTTAATGAGGATGAAATGAAGAGTATGGGCATGCGATTGACGGCTGAAGATATTTACGACATCAATAATTCCAGCCTGAAGGACGCAATCGTCCACTTTGGGGGGTGCACCTCTGAGATCATCTCCCCGGAAGGTTTGCTGTTAACTAATCACCACTGTGGCTACGGTTGGATCCAGCGTCATAGTTCGGTTGAGAATGACTATTTAACGAATGGGTTCTGGGCGATGTCTCAGGAAGAAGAATTGCTGAATCCCGGATTAAAGGCAGTTTTCATAATCAGAATTGAGGATGTTTCGGAACAGGTTCTGGAGGGCGTAAATATTGCCATGGATGACGCGTCCAGGCAGGCGATTATAGATGCAAACAGTGCGAAGCTCATCAAAGAGGCAACCAAAGATACACACTACGGCGGAAGGATCAGGCCTTTCTATTACGGGAACCAGCATTTCATGATCATCACAGAAACATTCCTGGATGTGCGTTTGGTTGGCGCTCCTCCTTCCTCTATTGGATCATTCGGCGGCGATACCGATAACTGGATGTGGCCCCGGCACGGTGGCGATTTTTCCTTATTCAGGATTTATGCCAACCGGGACAATTTGCCGTCCGAATATAACCCTGATAACGTGCCTTACCATCCCAGGCATCATCTCCCCATTTCTCTTAATGGCATAAAAAAGAACGATTTTACCTTGGTATATGGATTTCCGGGCAGGACCAATGAGTATCTTACCTCTTTCGCTATTCGTCTTATCTCCGAAGTCTCCAACCCTAATAAGATCAAGATCAGGGAAGTAAAACTAAATAACATGGACCGGTTCATGAAGACTTCAGACAAAATCCGTATCCAGTATTCCTCTAAATATGCAAGGGTAAGTAATTATCATAAGAAATGGCAGGGCGAAAATCGTGGACTTAAACGATTGGATGCGATTATGAAGAAACAAGAACTGGAGAACGCATTTGAGCGATGGGCAAATGAGAATAACGATCGGAAAGCCAAGTATGCCTCACTCTTGTCAGAATTTGAAAAAAAATACGCTTCGCTGAAGCCATACACGGTTGCACGTGATTATTACCTCGAAGCCATTCGGGGTATTGAGATCCTTCGTTTTGCTGAACGATTCAGGCGGTTGGTTGAGGTCGCTGAAGAACCTGAAACCACCCAGGAATTGCTTGATAAAGAACTGGAGCGCCTGCGAAATTCTTCGAAGAACTATTTCAAGGATTACCACCTGCCTGTGGATGAAGCGATCTTTGCACCCGCGATGAGATTATACTTGGATAATGTAAGTTCCCCGGACATCAACCATAATTTCATCCCGGACATTTTGAGATCAGTGGATAAGAAATTCAAGGGGGACTATGATAAATATGGCAGGTATATATTTAAAAAGTCCTCGCTTACTACAGAAGTAAAATTGAATGCCTTACTCGATAAGATCAAACTTGGCAATGCCAAGAAGATGAAAAAGGATCCGGCTTATCAATTGATGATGAGTTTCAGGCATGTCTACCAATTTATGATCAAAATAGAATATGATGGACTGAACAAACAGATCACCGGACTCAATAAGATCTACATGCAAGCACTCATGGAGTTTCAACCTGAAAAGCGATTCTATCCTGATGCCAACTCCACATTACGGGTTACATATGGGCGTGTCGACGATTATTATCCCCGGGATGGTGTGCATTTGAATTATTATACCACGCTGGAAGGAGTCATTGAAAAGGTAGATCCTGATATCTATGATTATAATGTTCCGGAAAAACTGATCGAGTTATATGAGGCAAAAGACTATGGGGATTATGGTGAAGACGGAAAGATGCATGTTTGTTTTATCGCCAGCAACCACACTACCGGAGGCAATTCGGGCAGTCCGGTTATCAATGCTGATGGAGAGTTGATAGGTCTCAACTTCGATAGGAATTGGGAGGGAACCATGAGTGATATAATGTATGACCCCGACATGTGCCGCAACATAAGCGTTGACATAAGATATGTACTTTTTATCACAGATAAATTTGCAGGCGCATCCTATTTAATTGATGAAATGACATTGATCAAAGATGATCAACCGGAGGATGAGACGGCACCTAATTAAACCGACTTGATGAGAAATATCATTATGATGGAATTTCAAGACAGGAAAAACATATTTATTATTTGCATGATCTGCAAACAGGAATTTATTTATTACATGTTCAGGTGAATGAACAAACAAAGAGTTTTAAAATTCACGTGTTCTAAAAAGGAGAAACAATGAGTAAGATCTATTTAAGTTTATTGGTTTGTCTGTTGATCGCAGCATCGGGCTGCAATAATGATCAGGACAATAATGCAAGTGGCGATCAAGATACTTCAGCAAGTGAGAACGGTGATGGCGGCAATGTTTCAGCATCCGGCGAAGATGATCCGGGAAATACCAGCGGTACCTCACCGATTACGGAAGACGAAGTCAAAGAGATGAAGGTAAACGCTGCCACTCCTCCTTCAGTAGATAAAATCAGAGTGATTTTCCGGCTTGCGCCAGGCCTGGATGAGAACACTCCCTTTATCAAGAAATTACTCGAAAGTTTTGGAGTAGAGAAGATTGTCCGAAAAAGTTTCCAACCTGGGGCAATCAATTTCATCGTGATAGACGTTCCTAACCCGGACGGCAATGGCGTACAATTGTTCAGGAATGCTTGTATCCCTTATAGAGAGATCTTCAAGATAGAGGAAGATATTAAGCAGACGTTTGGGGATACGAATTCCAGGTAGGGCTAGTTGCTGCTCCATGGTTAGAGTTTCAATTTTAAGGATTGACGTCTGCCGTCTCCAGTCTTCAGTCCGGAATAAATGTTCGCCATACATTAAACATTATACATTGGTGCAAATGCAGATGGAAAATTGAGTCTACGCCTTTGTTTAAGTTTGTGATTGATCATGTGTCATGCTTCACACGTCAAGGGTTCAAAATGATTCAAGCTTATGCATTGTTTCCTTTTGTGCTCAGCTAAGCAGAAATTTCGCATAAGCATCCCCGTTCAAACCAGTTCTAATATTTCTGCCGATTTCCGGTAAAAAACTTACATAAGTTGGAAAACTGTGTAATTCGGAAAACCCTCGCTGCGTTGATTGAGTAAATTGGGTCAAACGCTCAAAAATCTGTTCATAAATTAAACACAGCGATATGAAGACGAGAACTTTGAAGATCAATGAGCCAGTGGTATACAATGGCAGGATTACGCAAGTGAAGGGTTATCATTCCGACAGTGAAGAGCTGTATGTTATTGAAGTTACAAAAGGCTGGTTCGGCTGGTGTGCTTTACAAACCAATGACATCATCGATGGACACCAGATCGAAAACGACAAACGCTACAATTTAGCTTATGAAAGAGAGCTAAAAAGAGCGAACCACAAACAAGTATCTCGGCAAGAATTCAGAGTCGCGCCGACGGCTGCTTGAAAAAGATATTTTCATTAACGTTTTGCTGGTATTATAAAACCCGCTTCGCCAGGAGCGGGTTTTTTTTACCATGATTTTCTTGATTATGTACCATGATTTTCTTGATTTTAAAGGATGAACTCCTCGATTGCTGACGCTCCTGCCTTCTCCGCCAGTTGGCGGATTTGGCAGGCAAAGGATAATCGATGTTTGATTTGATTAACAATCTAAATCCTGCCCATCCCTATGAAATCAAGTAAATCATGGTTCAGACAATGAAGGATAATCTAACTTAAAAGCCGGACTGCAGACCGAAGACATCTTCCCTTGGACATTGGACAGCAGCCATTGAACGTTAAACTATCTTCTCAATTTTGCGTAAATTCAACATGAATATCCCGATAAAAATGCTTAAGATGGCAATGCACATTATCAAAAAACAGTTTATTCAGTTAGCAATTACGCTCATTTGCCTATCGGTTACACTAACTGCAAACGCCTCTCACCTCGCGGGTGCATCCATCACCTATCAGTGCCTGGGTGGACTAAGCTATGAGCTCTCTCTTAAATTTTACAGAGATTGCAGCGGAATAAGCGCTCCTTCAACGGTATCAATATGTGCCAAGTCAACAAGCTGTTCCCTTTCAAACACCTTCACTTTAAACTTATTTTCAGTTGACTCCTTACTTATGCCTTGCGGGTATATCACCGACTGCAGCATTCCTTCGCAGGTGGGTATGGAAGTGTATACCTATGTTGATACAATCACAATTTCTGATTCTTGCGCGGATTGGAAATTTACTTTTGGTAGCTGCTGTCGTTCTGGTGCGATTACAACAGGTCCGAGTGGTGCCCTGTATATAGAGGCCGATCTCGATAATCTGAACGCACCTTGCAACAGCTCCCCGGAATTTATCCAGTTACCGTTCTTTGCCACATGCTGGAATCAACCATTTACATGGGATTACAGCGCAATTGATATCGATGGCGATTCGCTTGTATATATTATGATTAGCCCAATGTACGGTAACGGTTGCGCTTATGGAGGAAAAGTGACCTACTACGCACCCCTTACAGCGCTGGCACCAATTTCATCGAGCCCCTCAATAACATTAAATAGCTCAACGGGATTGATGACCATCAACGCAACTGTTTTAAGTCAACTTTCTGTGATGGCCGTCCGTGTAGAACAATACCGCAATGGTAATCTCATAGGAACCATTATGCGGGATATCCAGATCTTTGTGATCGATTGTGCAACAATAATACCCGTGCCTAGTTTCACTGCTTCGGATTCAAGTCTAACAGTCACCTTTACCGATTCCTCGCTTTTCACCAATAGCTGGTTTTGGGATTTTGGAGACGGCGATACCAGTTCGATTCGAAATCCAATTCATACTTATGGCAGCCAGGGAACCTATAATGTTTGCTTAAAAACCTATAATAATTGTGATTCGGATTCTATTTGTCTGACTATTGTATTATGTAAAGCTTATGCGCAATTCTCGTCCTCCGCCACCGACATTTGTGTAGGAGATTCTGTCAGTTTTACAAATTTAAGTTCCAGTGCTAATAACTTCGACTGGTATGAAAATGCATCCTTATTTTCATCTGCCGTCAGTCCCTCACTTATATTTAACACAGCGGGATCCTATACTATTATGCTGGTTGCGGATAGTGGTACCTGCCTCGATACAGCTACGATGATCATTAAGGTTCATGATTTTCCACAAGCAGACTTTTCTGCACCGGACGTATGCCTGGCCATTACCACTGCTTTTACGGATCTCTCGATTTCAGGAGGATCAGGCATAGCATCATGGTATTGGGATTTTGGAGATGGTTCAACATCCACCAGCCAGCATCCAACCCACCTTTATACAACTGATTCTACTTACAATGTACAACTGACAGTCACTGATTCAAGCAGCTGTGCCAGTGATACAATCATTTCTACATCCATTTTTTCATTGCCGGTGGCAAAATTCGGTTATGTTAGATCGGGCCTGACTGTTGTGTTTTCGGATTCTTCCATTAATGCCGGCTCGTGGTTTTGGGTTTTCGGCGATGGTAACACATCGACGCAGCAAAATGATTCAAACGTTTACACAAGCGCGGGTAGCTACGTGGTTTGTCTGGCTGTTACAGATTCCAACGGCTGCTATAATATCACTTGTGATACCATTACGGTTACCACTTCAATTGGAGAATTTAATTTATCTGATCAAATTTATTTTTATCCAAATCCAATGACGAAGCAGTCTATTCTAATTGTTCCGGATAATATTTTCGCCGGAAATGCAAAAGTTGAAATTAAAATCTATGACATGCTTGGATATCTGGTTCATTCTACCAATATTTCAGGAACTGAAACCGTTATTAGAAAAGAAAATTTAGCTACGGGGCTTTACTTTTATGAGATTACGTCTCAGCAAATTTCTATATCAAGAGGGAAGTTTGTGGTTCGTTAGACTTTGCTGGTTCCGAGTTCAGTGTTCAATGTTTCCGCCGAACCTGCTGTGCACGCTGTCGTTGAAGCTTAAGCGCTTCTCGAAGGCCAGGCGGGCAATATTTAAAGAAGGTTAAACATATTGCGTAATTTGAATGAAATCTAGTCGTTTCTAATACATTTTAATTGCGCCTAACAATCCTTTCCCTGTTTCTTCTTACATTATTGCTGGAGTTTACTGCATCAGCGCAAAATTACAGACCTGTGCCAGCTGGAAGAGATCTTTTCTTTCATTTTAATGATTCCAGCAGTTTTCCGACAGCAAGCTATGTAGCGATTCATTTCGATTCAAGTATTGTCATTGGCTCAGATACCATTCTTTATCCTTATAGAATCGTAAATGATGACCGGGATTCGCTCGGTTATTGCTTGTTTACTCCCTATGATACTTCCTGGATCGGGCATCAGGTTATCGCAGAGGGATCAAACGCCACGATTTTCTTTAATAAATATAATGATTCTGTACGCATCAATTCTACCTGGCCTCTCAATAGCAGTTGGAAATGCGTTAGCTTGAAAAACAGTGCCTACATTGAAGCAACGATTACAGCTAAGGTTTTCTCACTGGTACTGGATACAACGGATACAGTTAAGGTTATTACTTTTCAAGCAAAGGATTCTAATAACCTCAATATCTCTCATCCCATCAATAGTAAACAGATAAGAGTAGCCAAAAATTTTGGATTAATTCAAGCGTTGAATTTCCATGAATTTCCTGATGACACTACTATTTATGACCTGAGAGGTATATCAAATCCTAATCGTGGCCTGGTCAATATCACTGCCAGGAATATTTTTGATTACGATGTAGGAGATGAGTTTCATTATTATGATCTGGATCGCTGGGGAAGCCCTTCCTATTACATTATAAAGGAGCGTTATTACATTTTAACAGTTTTGAGTAAAACAACCTCAAGTAACCTTGATACAATCATATACACATATGAAAAATGTGAAGCAATATTTATTTATGACAGTGATCTGGGGTATGATACAACTCGTTTTAAAACGAACATCACGGAAAATATCGTTTTATCCGAATTAGAATTTATGAATAAACTTCCTTTTGAATTAGTGATATCAACGCAAGTTATCTATCCTCATGTAGGATGGAGTGAGTTGATTCCAGATTCACTTAGAACAAGCAAACAATTTGATCTGAACTATGATTATGACAGTACGAAGCAGTGCGTGTTTGAACCATTGATCTCCTGGTTTGACTGGCCCACCATTTATAGCAAAGGGCTTGGCCTGACTCATAAGCGCGGAGAACAGGATCCTATTTTTAATTACTGGGAGACAAATCTTCGCTATTATAAAAAAGGAAACGAAACCAGCGGAAACCCACTTGATTGCAATAAATTACTTTTGAGAACTACATCTGCAATGCCGGATGAAAGCATTAAGATTTTCCCCAATCCTGCGAGTGAGAGCGTAAATATTTTACTTCCCAAATCGCTCATACAGCGCAATGGTTTATTGGATTTCAGATTATACGATTTAATGGGTAGGGAATTATTATCATCCCTCATGACTCAACAACTGACCAATATTCAGACAGAGACCTTGGCGACGGGTTTGTATTTCTATGAGATCACATCTCATCAAATATCTATTGCTAAAGGAAAGCTGGTGGTTCAATAAAATTACTTGCGATTAATACAATTATAATGCACCTGATGATCCTTTTCATATTACTATTTGCAAATTGCTTGTGTTATTCTCAAACAATTTTTCAGAAAACTTATCTGGATAGTTGTCGCGGGTATAAAATAATTGAAACATATAATAACGAATTCATTGCCCTGGGAGACATCGATAAGTATATAAGAACAGATACAGTTATTGATACTATTGGCCCGATTGATACCTTTATTTATCGAGTAGTTACAAAAGATGTTTTAGTAATCAAGACTAATTTTCAAGGGGATACAATTTGGACAAAAGAATATGGAGGAGTGAATTATGAGTACGCTCAATCCATAATTCAAACCAGAGATTCAAATTTTATCATATTAGCTACAGATAGCTCTTATAATCTATGGGTATTTAAAATTGATTCAAACGGGAATAAGATTTGGGAAAAAACTTACACGGATATATTACCAGGTGATATTCAACTATGTAAGGACGGTTATCTGATTACCGGACATACTTCTCATATCCCATCAGGACAGACAGATATTTTTTTACTTAAGATCAATAATCTGGGAGATTCTGTTTGGTATAGAAATTATGGGGACTCTATAAAGTCGGAGCGTGGAATTTCTTTGATGCAAACCCAAGATAGTGGCTATTTAGTTTTAGGATCATCCACGAGAAAAATGCATATTCTCAAAACAGATTCTTTAGGGAATGTTTTATGGCAAAAAGAAACCATAGAAGATGCCGGATTTTTTCCGATTAACGCGGTATCAACCTTCGATAATGGTTACTTGATATTATATAATTATGGTGAAACTCCAATCTTAAATATCGAACCCAGATTACTTAAACTAAACTCAAAAGGAGATAGCTTATGGACAACCTCCTATTTCGACTACAACCTATATGATCGCGGATATTCGTTGATTACAACTACAGATTCCGCTTTTGTGATTTCAGGAGGTATGAATGGTAATGTAAGTCCAAATAATCAAATTTTCCTGATTAAAGTAGATAGTTTGGGTAACGTTTTATGGCAGAACCTCTATTATTTTGGGGGTCAATACTTTGATTTTGCAAAATCAGTATTTCATACGTCGGATAATGGTTATGTATTAACTGGGTACTCCGCAACGAGAAAGCTTTTCATAATTAAAACAGACCAATCCGGTCATATGAAAATTGAAAACCCATCTCCCCCTGATAACCCTGTATTTATATTTCCAATCCCAACAAGTGATAGAATTTATATAAAAAATTTAGATCCTTTGATAAATGAAATGGCGATTGAGATAATAGATATTAATGGTAAATCTATGATACAAGATACTATTGAGAGTGATTCGGACTATATTAGTGTGAAATCGTTGAAATCAGGAATTTATTTCTGCATAGTCTCTACCAATTCTTACAAGACGTATCATAAAATAATTATAAGTAAGTAATGATACATTATTAGCGCCAGATAAATGCAATTGGATCTAGTATTGGCATTTGTTCAATAACTTTAGTACAAATTTATCGTTCTTAAGATAATTCTAATGTACCAGATATTCCTCTTTATATTTCTTTTTACATTATTGATGGGAAATACCGCATCAACGCAAAATTATAATCCGGTACCCACAGGAAGAGACATACAGTACTATCATGTTGAACCATCATGGTTTCAGGATACATTCATCGTTTCCCTGCACATTGATTCGAGCAAGGTATTGGGGACAGATACTGTTCTTTTTCCATACAGAGTGGTAGATGGTGACGGAGATTCACTGGGTTGGAACTGTGAGTACAATGCTCATGACACATCCTGGGCCGGACACCGGATTATTCAAAGACCCGGGCAAACCATATTCTTTAATCGCCAGAACGATTCGATCAAAATTAATTATGCAAGTCAACTAAATGATAGTTGGAAACTTTTTGAGCTAGAAAATGGAGGATTTATTGAAGCCACGTTTTATGCCTTTGGTTCTACAATAATATTTGGAGCACCTGACAGTTTGAAATATATTACTTGTCAAGCCAAGGATTCAAATGGAATTAACATATCCAATACATTTAACGGTAAGAACTTTATTTTAAGTAAAAACTACGGATTTTGGGAAACATATAATTTTAATAAGTTTCCTGAGGACACAACATCTTATCACATTATTGGCATATCAAACCCGGATTTTGGCGTTGTCAATATCACTGCACGGGATATTTTTAATTATGACGCAGGAGATGAATTTCACCACCATAAAGATCATCGGGATTGTGGACCATCTTACTGCCGAACTTATGAGAATTATTTCATCCTGAAAGTTATAGCCAAAAAAGAGAGCGCTAACCTCGATACAATTACATATACCTACGAAAAATGTTATCTGGAGTATAACTACGATGGAGATATTGGCTTTGATACCATTCGCTCACAAACAATTGCGACAAAAAAAATAATACTGTCCAGGCTGGATCATCTTAACCCGTATCCATTTGAACTAGCGTATGAGTGGTTTTCTAGAGCTGGATTTAATGAGTTGAAGTCGGGTTATGCCAGAACAGTAAAGAGTAACATGCAAGAATATGAATACAACTCATCAGAGGGCTGTCTGTTTTATCCACTTAGTACAGGATCTGAGAACCCTAGAGTATATGGTGATGGAATTGGGTTAGTAAAATACAGACAATGGTATGGCGATTTTTATGAGAGTACCTTCGACCTGGTTTACTATAAAAAAGGAAATGAGACTTGGGGAAACCCACTTGATTGCAATAAATTGCTTTTGAGAACTGCTGTGGCAACACCGGATGAAAGTATAAAGCTCTTCCCTAATCCTGCCGGCAATACTATAAATATTTTACTTCCCAAGTCGTTGATCCAGGACTTTGGTACACTGGATTTCACATTATTTGATATTCTGGGTAGAGAAGTGATGTCTTCTGAAGTTACCTTGCAACTCAGCGCTATTAGTATAGAGACCCAATTTAGTGGCTTGTATTTTTATGAAATCAGAGTAAGCTCCTATTTGCTGGATAATGGGAAGTTGATTATTCAATAGTTAACTGATTTTGTAGAAAATATCAAACCTCAATAATAATACGTCGCTAATTAAATGTCTCCAATTAAATATTCTTATCCCAAAGATTAGCGATTAGTGATATTTGTTTAGTGACGTTCGATTTTGATTCAACGAAACAGGCTCATTAATAACAGGACAGAAGACCAGAGACAGAAGACTTCTTCCCTTGGACTTTGAACATTGGACTCGCAACTTTAAACTTTGAGTCCCCTCCTAAAAGTCATTTTTTGCCACAAAAGCACTAAATCACAAAAGAACACAAAATATAAATAATTAAATATCAATCATTTGTGAAATTTTCTGTTTTCGTGTTTTTGTGGCATGATCTATTCTTACACTTTTCGGAGTGGACTCAACATTGAACGTTGAACAATTTAAAGGCTTTTCAAACTCGCTTCGAGCATCTTAATTTTCTCTTCCGCATCCGCTGCTTTCTTGCGCTCGCTTTCTACCACCTTCTCGGGGGCGTTTTGTACAAAGCTGTCATTTTTAAGCTTTGACTGAACAGACTTTAAAAATCCTTTTGCGTATTCAAGCTCTTGGGATATGCGCTTCTTTTCTGCTTTCTTGTTGACAGTGACATGGATGAAAAACTCTTCTTTTCCAATTCGAAAACTGGCCGCATCTTCTATTTTATCTTTTACATAATGAATCTCATCAACCACCGCCAGCTTTTTAACTGTTGATTCGAGTTCGCTATAACCATTTGAGGTTGACGATTTTACATGAAGGGCCAGTGCTTGCTTAGGAGCAATGTTATTTTCCTTCCTAACATTTCGAACATTGGTGACGATATTCTTGAATAATTCCTCCCGATCCTTATTATAAACCAGATCTGTTTCGGCAGGCCACTCGCCCACTATGATACACTCCTCTTCTTTTCTCTCTTTTAATATATGCCAAACCTCCTCCGTAATAAACGGCATGAACGGATGCAGGACAGCCATTAGTCTTTCCATATAATAAATTGTCTTATCATAAGTTGTTTGGTCGATAGTCTCGCCATGAGCCGGCTTAACCATTTCAAGGTACCAGCTGCAGAAATCGTCCCAGATCAAGCTGTACAAGGTTTTCAATGCTTCGGAAACATGGAAACTGTTGAAATCCCGGTTTAGCTTTTTTAAAGTGGCATTGAATTTTTCGTCAAACCAACTTATGGCAAAACTATTCTCCACCGCGGTCTTCCCTTCTACTTCCCACCCCTTAATGAGTCTCATGGCGTTCCATATCTTATTACAGAAATTTCTCCCCTGCTCGCAAAGTTTATCGTCATATAAGAGGTCTCCTCCGGCAGGTGAACTGACCATGATCCCAAATCGTACCGCGTCTGCACCAAACTGATCGATCAGATTCAACGGATCCGGTGAGTTGCCCAGGGATTTAGACATCTTCCGGCCTTTTTCATCGCGAACTGTTCCTGTGAAATACACATCTGAGAAAGGCTTGTCACCAAGGTACTCATAGCCTGACACGATCATTCTTGCCACCCAGAAAAAAATGATCTCCGGCCCTGTCACTAAGGTATTGGTGGGATAATAATACTGCAGCTCTTTGTTTTTCAGGTCAGTAAACCCGTCAAATAAGGCAATTGGCCAAAGCCACGAAGAAAACCAGGTATCCAACACATCCTCATCCTGGGTCAAGTTTCGAGTTTCGAGTTTCGGGTTTCGAGTCTTTTTAATTGCCAGCTTTAGTGCCTCATCTATTGTTTTGGCTACCACATAATCATCTGTGTCCGTTCCATAATACT
>JACZTA010000051.1 GCA_022573915.1 Bacteroidota bacterium
CTGCCTGCCAAGCCTCATTTTTCGCAAGCTTGTATTCTTTAGGATATTTATCATAAAGTGACTGTATCAGTTTTGTTCTTTTCTTAGGATCTCTAGCTTCCAGAACTTCGTAATATTCATCAGGTACCCTCTCTTTTTTAAATTGCCTGAAGAAACTTCTTAATTCAAGAGTGCGATGAGCATGTTCATCTTTCTCAATAGAAAGTTTAATATCGAAGATTCTTTTGTTTTTATTGGTAACAGAAGAGAATCCTTCGCCTAAACCCCCTGGTCCTGCAAATAAATCAATGATTGGTATGTTGCTTAATTTTCGCATACTATACTATTATAAATTGAGGACAGCGCTTCGAGTTTTTGAATTCCTTTAAGTTCGCACTCCCAAACCACAATTGTGTTCCATCCCATTTGAGCTAGTTCTTTTTTATTCCCTATATCCATACGGGCAGTATTGCTAAGTTTTTCCAACCACCACTCGGTTCTGGTCTTCGGTATAATAAAATACTTACAATCTTTATGTTTATGCCAGAAACATCCGTGAACCTGAATAACCAAACGATATTTTGATAGAACTATGTCCGGTTTTCCTGGTAATTGGCAGTCATGCAAACGAAACCTCAAACCTCTCGAATGAAGATACTTTCTTACCAATAGTTCAGGTTTTGTGTTCTTCCCCTTTATTTGGCTCATGTTAAAGCTTCTTGTTTTTTTGTTATGGACATCCATGAATATGGCAGTAGATTTATTCTGTTTAATAATATGATGTACGTGGCTCCTTTCTTTCCCAGGCAAGTTGATCCTTAGCTGAGTTGTAATTCTTGTTATAAAAGACAAAAACTACCATTGTATGTTCCTTTTATACAATCGAAGTGCGTTTTTACTTTCCTTTTCTTTTCGGTGTAGTTTAAGATGATGGTCTTTGCACAAAAAACATACACATTTTTTCTCCGAATGCGCATAGAGAAAGTCTTCGAAAATTTTGTATAAATCAAACATGAGTAGGCCGTTTAAATTAGTTTTGAATTTGCTCGCAGAATTCGTGAAAGTGGTAGGCCGATCAGTCTTATTATGCACGGTATCCAAGTTAGTGATTTTACAATTTTTATATTGGCACAGACCTATTAGTTTTTTTTGTGGCGAGAAAAAATATTGAATTAAGTTTTTTGTTTCACCGGATAAAATCTTATACAATGAAAATTCTGAGTCAGTTAATAAAAATGAATTTCTATATTTTTCTAGATTAGCAGGTCGATTAGCAGTAATCAAAATGTCAATTGCTCCAGGGGCCATGATCTCTGGTATTTTTCTTATTATCTTTTTTGATTGCCGTTCAGTATAAATAAATAGTTTCCCTTTATCCTCGCTTGTTAATCCATACTTCTTTAATATTTTCCATGATTGCCAGCCTTTACTTTTTCTTGACGAAAAGCCCAATTTTTGATCAAGTTCTCTGGTTGAATAGCCCGCTTTTAAAAAGTATAACAATACGGTAATCTCAGTTTTGTTCATAGTCTCTAACTCGGTGATTGGTATCTCACTATAGAATTTAATATTAGAAAAATATGAAATGTTAGTCGTATTGTCTAGTGGTTACCTGTTTTATCTTTCCACACGTGCAAATTAAGCAAAGGTCAGATTAAGAGATTCAACACCCCGGCAGCATCCTACCTAGGCTCACGAGCCTAGGTACGCGTTTTTCGTCGTTTTTGAGCACGATTTTTGGCCTTGCGACGGGAAAAACTTACATTTTTCAAAACCGAAAATTCAATATTTTTTGGAGATTCCGGTGAAGGTGAATCTTCAATAAGGTTGGTAAACATCAAATACCGGTATTATATTTGTTGTATAAATGAACATGTACTTGTTTGATAATCAAACATTTATTATCTTTACGGTAAACCAAGATAAATTATGACTGCAAGGCTATCATCAAAAAAAATTGGGAAAAGAATAATGGTACGACGAAAATTAAAAGGTTATTCCCAGGAAGATTTAGCCAAGTTCTTAAAAATTCCAAGATCTTCTGTTGCACAGATGGAATTGGGAAACCGGAACGTATCTGTAATCGAGTTGATCAAACTGTCAGAGGTTCTTGGATTTTCACTGGATAAGTTTTTAGCGAAAGAATACATAGCTGAGAAGGAAGTCAAGGTGTTGGAAGAAGCATCTTCGGCTAGAGAAGATATGAGAATTTCCATACCTAAACTCAATATGAATAAGTTCAAAAACATCTTGTTGTACATTCTTGAGAGATGTGCCGGAAAACCCAATGTTGGCGAGACCCTTCTATATAAGCTGCTTTATTTTTCTGATTTTAATTTCTATGAAATATATGAAGAACATCTAACCGGTGCTCAATATCGAAAACTTCCTTATGGACCCGTTCCCCAAAAATTGGATAACCTTGTTAAACAAATGATGGAAAAAGGACAGCTGAAGCGAATCAAAACAGAGTATCACGATTATACACAAATAAGATATATTCCTCTGGATAAGGCTAACCTTACGGAAATGACGGCTGCTGAAAAAGATGTCATTGACCGGGTAATAGATCGATTTTCTGATTGGTCAGCATCAGCGATTAGTGAATTTTCCCATAAGGATCTGCCATGGAAGGCGACCAATGATGGAGAAATTATTGATTACGAACTTGCTTTTTATCGGGAATCTCCGTTTTCAGTGAGAACTTATGATAATGATCTTGAGCAGCCATGACCTTTGATGAACTTAAAGAATTTAATAAAGACCTGAAAAAGCTGCTTAAGAAATACCGGAGTCTGGAGGATGATCTGGAAACGATCAAGAAAGTACTGAAGGTAGAACCAAATGAACGGCCTCCTTTTAGTTTTAGAATAGATGGCCTGGGTATTGAAACATGTGTAATTAAAATAAAAAAAATAGCTTGCAAGAGCTTGAAGGGGAGAGGCGTTAATACAGGATTAAGACTTGTATACGCCTATTTTGAAGATGAGGAGAAAATAGTTTTTATTGAACTTTATCACAAGAACAATAAGGAAAATGAAGACAGAGACAGAATTTTGAGAAATTTTAAATGATGTAGCCGGTCAATTGAATGTGGACACATTGCTTGAATGTTAATTGAGAGTTTATTTTATTATTAATCCTTCCACGAGAGCTATCTTTAAGGGGGGTGAATCAACTTACAATGGAGGATAACAGTAAAGAATAAGATCAGCAATCGGCTGAAGCCTACATCAAAGAAATTACGCGAAAGTCGTGGCGTCAGTTTTTGTTGAATTGTAGGTCAGTAGTTTTGTAAGCTCAAAATTCCTGATGAAGCGGCATGTACACGGGAATATTTCTCACCACGGGTTTTTTATATTTCGTCCAATAGTTCGTAACGCCGTTTAACCAATTTCTTCCTTTTATCTCCTACAGGTTCAATGTTAAGCTGTTCTTCTATTTTAATAAATTCGTTTGCTATTTTACAAAACTTTTCACTGCTCAAAAAGCTTTCGAGCCAACCTGCGAAGTCTTTAAGTTCCTCTTCAGTTTTTGAATAATTAAAGTACTCGATCAGGCTGGATTTTCCCCCATTAGAACCTTCCGACTTATCAGATTGAATTGATTCTCTATCTAAGAATTTGTCGAAAAGATAGGTGTTGGAAAAAAACGTTTCTGTCGCCTTTCTGTCAATTTCCTGAAGTTTGCCGGTCTTGAATAGAATGATAGTCCACTCGAACAAAAATATCGGATAACCGCTATCATCCGGAAATGTCCTGTCAAACCATCTTAAATATCTTAACCCTCCTTTGTAGTCCTTGAGTTTTATAAAATATTCCGGTTGCAAATATCTAAGTCCTTTCCCGTCATGATAGTAGCCACCCCAATATTTTTTATCTGCCGCAAGTTCTTTTCTAATTCTTGCTATTTTCGTTCTTAGTCTTTCTATTTGTTTCAGCGTCACGTTTCTATTTTATACCAATTTCTTTAAGACTAATTTAAAGTCACGGTTTTTACATACTTGTAAATTCTACGTTAGTGATTAACCTGGTAAAATAATAAATGTCTGGTCTATTTTTCAGCATGAGGTAAAATGTTTAGGCTTGGCTGCAAACCACCCGGGTAGGGTACAACCTAGGCTCACGAGCCTAGGTACGCGTTTTTCGTCGTTTTTGAGCACGATTTTTGGTCTTGGATCGGAAAAAACTTACATTTTTCAAAACCGAAAATTCAATATTTTCTGAGAGTTCACCGAATAACTTTCATGCTGATTTTTTGATTCAGGTGTCTTTTACATACCGATGACACATAGCTTCCAGCCTATCCAAATGCACCACAAATCATGTAATCATTAAATCATAGTCTGGCATCAGGTTTGCAAAGTTTGGCATTCATCAAAATGGAGAAATATATTATGAAAAAAGATCTACGAATGATCAGACTGGATAAGCTGAATTTGGCTGCTGAAAGTCTGAGGCGCGTTATTAACCCCGGTTCAGATACTTTGTTAAAGAGATCCATTGAGGAACATGGTATTTATGTTCCATTGATCGTCTCCCACCTTGGTAAAGGAGAGTATGTGGTATGGGATGGCAACAGACGGGTCAGGATATTGAAAGAAATGGGATGGGCGGGATCAAGAGAGCTGGCTGCCATAGTGATGGAAGGCGGTGACAAAGAATCGGTTACAGCTCAATTCAATATCAACCAGATACGGGAAAGATTGTCGGCACTGGCCGAGGCAGAAGCAGTGAGACAATTGGTCATAGACCAGAAAACTGATAAAATTGAAGTAGGCAGATTATTGCTTAAGAGTAGGACTTGGATCAACAAATCTCTGAGAATCTGGGAGCTTCCGAAGTTTATTCTCGATGAGTTATATAAGGGAAAATTAGCGGTCTCCCATGCTATGGTGATCTCCAATTATATGGATCAGCCGAAGATCATGAACCTGTTGCATGAGGAAGCGATCAAAGGAGATATATCTCACGAAAGATTATCTGCACTTGGTGTGATCGCTGTCAACAAGGGAATCGCAAAGGCAAGAAGGTATAAACCTAAAAGGGTTAAGATATCTGATAAGTCCTGGTTCCGCGGCGAACCACTTCAACAGGGAGTGCGCATTGAATTACATTTGGATGCCAAAGAAAATATTAATCTCGCCGTGGAGAAATTGAGGGAGTATTTGAGGCAGATTGCGTGATTGGCTAGTGCAGTCTCCTGTCTACCAACATTCACATACCCCGTAAATAGTCACTCTGAGCGGAGCGAAGAGTCTGCCGTAGCGAAGGTAAACTCCTTTGTGAATTACATTGATTGAAATATCTTCGCTTACGGGAGATCCCTCACTGCGTTCGGGATGACTATAAGGGGGTTTCTCGCATCGAAGATTGCTTAAGAGGAGCACCTGAACCATGGATTTTCAGTCTTAATCACGCAAATCCTTTATCCAAATCATGTGAATCAGCGGTTCAGACAGTTTAGAAGCTAAAACACCGGATAATTGGCAAAGCTTCAAGACGACCTTTGAACATTATTCTAAGATTAATTCTCCGCATTCAAAGAGTTTAAGCTTCAAAAGATTACACAGCAATAAGTTTGAAGCATCCACCTAATCCTTCCATCCTTTAATCAAGTGAATCAAGTGAATCAAGGTTCAGACAGTCTTCTAAGATTAATTCTCCGCATCCGCCAGCATCGCCTTTTCCGCCAGCTGGCGGATGAGGCGGAGCAAGGCTGGCGGAGAAGGCGTTACAAACGCGCGCGAGGGGTAATATTTTACTCTTACCATCGCTTCAACTTAACCTCGAACTTCCCTTTGGTAAAAGTCAAAGTTGAATCATAATCGCTTCCCCATCTTAATTTTCCACTGAAATTTCCTTCCAAAATATCAGCTGACCATTTCGTTAGAGTTAAACTAAACAGATTAGAATCTAAATTATTGATCACATAATTTCCTTTTGGGCCAGAAATTCCATTATTGTATAACATGTGCAAAAACGGATCGTAAGTAAAATTTGTAAACCTAAGTGTTCGTGGGTAACTAATATTGTCCAAATCTAAGTCATCAATTGAAACCGTCCAGCCCTGAGAACTGCCGGAAGTCACGAGTTTTTCAAAATAAAGCCTATCATCATCTTCGAAATAATAGGCGATACCATATGTGTACTTAGCAATCACTGGAGTACCATCGATATCAGCCTCTATATAGTCACTCGTTGCATTAGAGTTGTTTTTCTTTTTACAGCTTGTCATTACAAACAATGAGGCTAGAATAACAAGACCTATAGTTTTTGTTGAATTTCGCATGAATCGGTTGTTCTTCATCGCTTTATAGTAGCAAAATACTAAACGTCGGTCGAATTTTCTACAAGACTAATTTTTTCTCTTCGTGCCCTTGAGTTGTACATTATCGTTTATTCCACCGCCGGAAAAACCAAATCAGTACTTGAGTAAGTGGTGCCAAAAGTCACCGTAGCATAATAAACCTGCTTTAACCCATCTTTAAACTCATCTGTTGAAAGCTCTTTCAAGGGGTGAATAAAGACTGTCCACATTATATCGTCTGAGATAGCATATTTTACATCCAGGGCAGTATGAAAATTAGCTTCTAAAACCTCCTCAAATACTTCTTCACCGAGTTCATTTATATATGCGAGAGGTGTGATTATCCGCATACGGTTGTGATTTTCGTCGGTAATTACAACCATTTCAATGCCCTCGTAAGTAATTTCCCAATAACCCGCTTGCCCATCCGTGATTTTAGCGACTTGATTGAGTATTTTTCCCATACGCTTGTTGTTCATTTTTTGCGCGTTGGCATCAAATGTAAAAAAGAGAAGTAGGGTAGCAATAAGGAGCAATAAATAATATTTCATCTTAATTTCTTTTTCGGTGTTTGATATTAGTAAAATACTAAATATCATTTGTCTAGTACAGTGTGTTGATTATTACAGCCATTCCAAGCGGTATAAGTTTTTCGCCTGAAGTGGTCAAATATGGATGACTTATTTATGCCGGCAAACGTTGTTATCGGATCACGAGAATCTGACACACATTTTCCTTCAGTATTTTTACCTGGTCTTGCATCTCCTTATTGGCAAGCTGATTCTGTTTTGGAAGTTGGTCTTTGATTCCTGCCTTTTCTGCAAGGAGCAAGAGATAATTGGACTTGATCGCATAATTAATATCTTGGATCTTTGTGCCAGGGGCATCCTGCTTCAAACCAGGCGTGGTTAATCCAATGATCTCTCCATTGCTATTGAATAAGGCGCAACCACTGTTTCGAGATTGGATTGAAATAGAGGTTTGATAGTATCGCCTGTCATCGCTTATGCCAAGGATCGAACTAATGACACCGTTGGTCACTTCAAAATTTATATCCTTGATTCCCTTTATAGGAATGATGATCGTAAATACAGATTCCCCACGCTCAGCTTGGTCCGCGGCAAGATATGGAACGCTTGCAATAGGTAAAAATTTCTTGTCATCAATCGCGAGTAAAGCCAAATCATTTTTTTTATCGGTGATTAGAACTTTTACAGAATAAGTCTCGATTCTGTCGTTTCTCAGAATCTTGATTGAAATATTTTTACTGTCCTCAATTACGTGATAATTTGTCGCGACCACACCCTTGCCGGTCAGGAGGATGCCAGATCCTGAAACCTCAGGTTTCCGTGCAACCGGATCAATCTGATCGAGGTTTATGGTATTTGTGATCCCGGTTACTGTAAAGATTTCAGAGCGTCCTTGTCCAAATGAGATCAAGACTATCAGGAGTGCGCTCGCTGTTAGGATGTATCGATATGTACTCATGTCGTTTGGTCTATGTTAGTAATTAATCTTAGTAAAATACTAAATGTCGGTGGTATTGTCTAGACGCTCTGCATATTTTTAGCTCTGTCATAGTCTTCCTTCGTATCGATCTCAATCCATTTTAAACCTGTAATATCAAGTGCATGAAAAGACGCTCCCTTATTGATCAACCTTTCATAAGCGGTTTCATAGTATTCCTGATGATTGTTTTTGTCTTTCATCATAAGCTCTAATTCCTGAAACAAAAGTATGGCTGTCTTCTCACCAATTTTTTCAATGCCAATAGATTCTCCAATGGCTTTTTTAGGATCAACGGTTTTAGAGGCTTTTAAGATCTTGTTCTCAGTGTCAACTATAACCTTAATTTCTTCCGCATCGAGATGTATGTTCTTATCAATGCAAAGTGCATTTTCATAGGGACAGTCGATAAGCCGGTTTAGTATTTCTTTCTCAAAAACAACATCTGCATCAAACTTGATAAAATCAGAGTTTCCTGCAAACCTGCCGGCTAGCATTAAAGAGTACCCGGTATTGGTCTCAGTGTATTTCTTGTTTGTGACGAAAGACGTTTTTAAGCCGGATTTATTTTTTACGTATTCTTTTATTTGATCTTCCATATAACCGGTTACAAAAATTATTTCATTGATATGACAATCCTGAATATGAGAGAGCATCATTTCCAGGATTGTTTTATCACCTATCTGCAGAAGGGCCTTAGGGTAATTGTTGGTTAACGGGTGTATCCTTGATCCGATTCCGGCGGCGAGGATTATGGCTTTCATATAACTTAGGTTAAGTGAATCATCATCAGTTGGTTGAACTTGAGCCTATTATCTCCGGTTTTGAATAATCAGAATTATCAATCAGGAGATCTGATAGATTCTCAGGACCTACTTCTTTGAGATAACGCTTATGGGACGGCAGCCAGATATTTTCAAATATCCCGATCTGCCTGCTATTCTTGTTTCTCTTTTGTCTTGATCGAAATCTTTCTATTGCAATTGGATAATCAGTTTCCAAAAACACCTTGAAATCGAATAGCTTAACCAGCTCCTTTTTATAAATAAAGATCCCTTCTATGATCAGGACGGAGTAATTATCCCTCAATTCCAGTATTTTTTTATGGGCTAATTTGAAATCTATTATTTGGGTATAATAAGTTTCAAGATGCTGCTTGGTAAATTGCTTTTTCGAGAAGGATTCGTAGGTATCATCTTCCACAGCTTTTACATTGAATTCATCTATATCGACCACTACAGAGGATACTCCAATATCTATGAAATATTCTTTCAAAGATCTTGAGAAGTATGTTTTCCCCGAACAATCAGAGCCGTTAACACCAATTATTACAGATTCTTTCAGATGTTTTTTCCTATCGTAGATATCGTGAATGACGCGAAATATATTGGTCATTTTTGGAAACTCTTATTTCTCAGTCGGGTGTAAGACCCGCGGATGTTCGTTTAGATGAATCTGCCGTCCTCGTTGCAACGAACGGTAAATTCCATAAAAAACCTGGCTTGTCGCAAAGATCCATAGCATGGGCACAATAACATTGAAGATCAAGGCAGCAGAAAGCATAAAAATAAATACCCCTTCATCAAAGGAGAGTATTTTTCTCTGTTCCTTGATAAACCATATTATATTGGCGGAAACTCCATAGCCAAGTCCTGCGTTTTCCTTTTTTTCATTCTCTTTATCAAGTTTTTCCTGAATGTTCTTGCTCAAATATTCCTTATCACCACTCATCTCGGTGTAAATAGTGACGTATTTTACGTAACCCCGTAATGTGTAAAAGGAAACTCCGGCAAAAGCAAGCAGAATAGGGAGAATGTCATGAGTCTGAAGATAAGCCGCATAACTCACTGCCCCAAACCAAATAATGATCTGTACCTGGTCCGTTAACTTATCGAAATAACCTCCTACTCTTGATGAAGTGCCTCTGTACCGGGCCATCTGCCCATCCATGCAATCGAGAATATGGCTCACATGAATGAGTACGGCAGCGAGAATGAAATTTGTTGTCCCACCGATTATAATAAATGCCGAAGCTGCTACAGCGACAAGAAAGGAAAATAACGTGATGAGGTTTGGGGTTAACCATTTAATATCAACCACAAAATAATTAACAGCTATAGCTAAGGGAGAGGTCACGAAAGACGACCACCATTCATCTTCCTTCGTTTTCGTAGCCCATAAACGATGAAGTTTATTATTCAAATTACCTTACTTAATTTGGATAATATTTATTGGAACTTTCTAATATCTCCTGGAGGGAATCTAAGAAGAACTGAATTTCACTTAAGCTTAACTTTCCAATATTTCCTACCTGGAAAACCTTATTCTTGAACTCACCCTTCCCTTCGTAAATAATTATTCTCCTTTCCCTTAGTTTTTGTCTTAGATCACCCACCTCAATATAATCAGGGATACACACGGTCGTCAAAACGTTGCACATATCCTTTTCATCTATCAGAAATTTTAAACCTAATTTCTTCATGCCAATTCGCAAAATAGTTGCCCTGTTCGTTAGGTTTCTGCGGCGATCAGTTACTCCTTCCTGAAATATATTTTCAAGAGCTTGTTCCAATGCATAGAACAAAGGAACTGCAGGAGTGTTAGGTGTTTGTGATATTTCACTTATAAAATGATAAAACTTGTACAAATTCAAATACGTTAATTTGGTTGGCATATCTTTTAGCTTTTCAAATTCTCGTGTTTTTCCAACTACAAAGGATATTCCCGGATAGGAAGCAATTGCTTTTGAACTTGAACTTGAACAAAACGATATGTTATATTTTCCCAGGTCAATGATCTCCGCTCCCGCACTGCTGACGCAGTCTACAATAAACATGGTGTTATAGGCTTTTGACAACGCTCCTACCTTCTCTATAGGGTTGAGCATGCCAGAACTTGTCTCATGATGAGCCATGGCGATCACATCAATATTATTCTCTTTCAGATATGTTTCGATTTTCTCCAGGTCAAGTTTTTCTCCCCAACCAAATTTCAATAAAGAAGTGTTTTTATTATGAACCTCTGAAAGATGAAATAACCTTTCTCCAAATTCGCCATTAGACAGGATAAGGATGTTTTTATCTCCCACTGCAGAGGAGAGCATCGATTCATTCGCCGCTGTTCCCGAGCCGGTAATAACCACAGCCCTGTAATCGGTTGTATTATTTATCTCAAAGAGTTGAAGTATTTTTTCCTCAATACTTTGCAGTAACAAATAAAAATCCTCTTCGCGATGACAAATATCCTCTCTGATGATTGCCATTCGAACGTTTTCTTCTACGTTTACAGGTCCTGGAGTAAAAAGTAAGTATTTCTTATAGCTTTTACTTTTTAACCGTGGCGGTACTGATAATTCATCGATCCTTATCTCCAATCCTGATGAAATCCTCGGAAGAGTGTTGACGGGCCGGTATTCGGTGAGTTCACTTTCGATTTCAGATAGAGTCTTATAGGGGAAATTGGTTTTTCCGGTTAATCCTTCTTGAGTCAGACTTTTTTCTTTATTCCATTGTTTTATGGGTTTTCTGAACGTATTCTGGTTAGGGTGTTTTTCTTCCATCTTATAATGATCTTAAAATTATTGTCGTGATAAGTCTTCACTTCCATACAATATAGAAAATATTTTCAATTCTCAAATTGATTCAATAGTTAATTTCCTACCTTTTGCATCAATTATGCGCAAAAGGAATTAACCGCTTTTCTTCATGCTTTAGCAAGAGCTAAACAAACGCGGATTTTTATTCAAAGTTTGGTGTGATAGCCCTTATTTCTCTGTCGAGTGCCTGGAAGAACACTCGGCATTTATCCTGGTGGTCATCCTGTAAAGAAATAAGCCGGGGGACATAATACCCTCGCATTCGTCCCGGTTATAATCGGGATTGCGTAGGACAGACATTCTCGGATATCAAGTTAGTGTATTAATACTTACTCTGGAAGTATAAACTAGTAGTTGTGGTTATATGGATTTCTAATCGAAGATATGTTGGATTATCGACGAACCTCTGCATCTTAGTCATTCCTTCACAAGCAGGATCTTTCCAGTAAACCACTTACCCTGGTTTTCGTACTGTAGGAAATATAGACCGGTTGCATATCGGCTAATGTCAATTTCCTTCTTTTGCTGATCGACAAAAGTATAACGCTCGAGTAACTTACCGTTCATGTCCGAGAGGTAAAGCTCATTTATTTCACCTTCTATTTCAACTGTTACCCGGCCCTGTGTTGGGTTAGGGTAAAATTTAAAGCTTTTATTAATTACCGGTTTATCGTTGCGATGAATAAATTTTACGATAGGGTTGTCGAATGTCTCCTCATTTCTAACGCTCATAACCGGTACCTGTTCCAGTGTGCTTGTAACCAGTGTTGAATCCAGTCCCTTTGCAATCATTGTTGAATCCAGCACGACATGTTCGATTATTTCGACTAGGGTTGTATCCGATATTCCGTTTTTATAATCAGCATAATTTTCTTCGCAGGAGGGTGCCTTTGCGAATTGTTGTATCAGCCTCATCAGGAGTTTGTTCAAATGTTCTACATCGAATTCATCTGTGGTTGGATCGGTATGCGCGTTACCAACTCCACTATGGTTTGTTAGAAATACATAAGTTCCGTTTGTTGCCAGGGCAATGGAGCGCATCAGATATTCTAATCTCTTATCATAAACCAACCCCGTACCACTTGCAACCACAGGAATGATGCGAATACCTTTTTCAGCAGCTTTTAAAACGGCTCGCTGCAACTGTTTAATGATTGCAGGTTCAGATCCCGGCGGCTCATCAAGAATTAAAAATAATAAGCGGGCGTTGGCGTCTTCGCTCCATTCAAAATGAGAGATAGATTCCTCTAATGCCACTTCAACTGCTTCCACGCCACCTTCACCCGCTTCTTGATTCTTAATAAAACTCGCTGTTCGGCCAATATCTGTTGAAAAACCAGACTTTCTTGTTACATATGAATTTCCAATACAGCGGTAAAACAAGCTTCCCATCTTAATATTCAGGGATGGGTTTTTTTCTTTTGTTTCGGTAATAATATTATTTAGTTCTTCTTTTAGATAATTTATTTCATCACCCATGGATCCGGTGGCATCCACGGCAAAAAGAATGTCCAATTGATTTGGTACATGACATTCAACCGGTATTTCTATGAAATTAATACCCCTCTCAAACTTTTTAATTTCTTCCCCGCGATAGGATTTATCGTTATAATGAACTTCAAAATAGGACGGACTAATTGAGTCTCCAAACAAATTGGCCCATAGCTCAGCTTTACCGGTATTATCGGTTCTGGTACGCCAAATTATATTTCCCTCATCTGAAAATATAGTGATCGAAGCGTCCAGGACAGGTCTGTGGTCTTCATTCGTCACCTGTACAACATACCGCTCCTTGGGTACTATTGCCCAACCCTCCTGAAAAACGGATAAGTCATCACCGGTGATGTCTTTCCATAAATTCCATTTACTGAAATCGTTAAGCTCGCCTGCTGTGAGAACCCCGGGCTCGATCGGTATATTCCCATATACTCCACTCATCGGATTAATCCAATCAAGGGAATTTCCTCCACCTCCACCAAATGTCGGACACATGATCTTGGCATGTCTTGGGGTTGATAGGAAGCAAGAGGTAATTAGCGTAACAAGAAGAAAGACGATAAAGAAAAGATATACTGGCTGTGTAGTTTTCATGGGTTGTGTTATTTGTCAACCCACCTGACAGGAGGAAAACAATGTTCGAGAGGGCTGGATGATTGAAGCTGCTATTTGTATAACGCTTTTAGAATGAGATGTTGTATAAATTAAAGCAGTTGCTATAAAGTAGAGATGATTTTGAATAATAAGGGACCGGCATTTTTGATCCCGATAACATCGGGACAGCTAACACTTCAAACCGAGCCGAAGCGAGAACTTATTGATATCATTCAAATCATTTAATAAAGTGAGCCATAGTTCTGACAGTGGGGGGAGGAGTTGAATCAGGTAGTTCGACATTTTGAATTTTGACTTTTGAATTTTAACTTGGGGTCCGAATATGGAATCAAACATACTTCTAACCGTTTTTCTGCCCGTAGCACTAGGCGTCATCATGCTTGGCATGGGGCTGACCTTGCGGCTGGAGGATTTCAAACGTATTCTGGTGTATCCAAAGGCCATTGCTTTAGGCCTGGTTTGCCAATTGGCACTGTTACCACTTGTTTGCTTTGCCCTGGTGAAATTATTTGGACTGCAAACCGAAATGGCAGTGGGTATCATGATACTGGCTGCCTGTCCCGGTGGCCCGACTTCCAACCTGATCTCGCACCTGGCGAAGGGGGATACTGCACTCTCTATTTCCCTAACAGCCTTTTCTTCCCTGATCACGGTGGTCAGCATTCCATTCATCGTAAACTTTGCGATCGTTGAGTTCATGCCCGATGGGGAAGAGCAGCAATTGAACGTATTGAAGACCGTGATCTCTGTTTTGGTCATTACCATTATCCCCGTGGCGATAGGGATGTTTATTCTCTCAAAAGCTTCTGGATTTGCTCAAAAAATGGGCAAACCGGTGAAGATCTTGTCAGGGGTCTTTTTGGTAGCAATCATCTTAGCTGCAGTTTTAAAGGAGAAAGAAATTCTGGTGGAGTCGTTTAAGCAAGCCGGTCCTGTGGCTTTGGCCTTGAATGTTGTCATGATGTCTATAGGTTATTACCTGGCAAGAATATTAAAGCTAAATATTCGCCAAAGCCTCACCATTTCCATCGAGACCGGTATTCAAAATGGCACCTTAGGAATCTTAATTGCCGTCACGCTAATTGGTAATTCACAAATGAGCATCCCTGTTGCTATTTATAGCTTGATCATGTTCTTTACCGCCGGGTTGATTATTTACGTAGGGAATAAAATAATTAAGGACTAGCGTAGAAAATTACGTTTGCTCATTTCTTCTTGACCGAGATTCCAAAAAAAACTAGTTTAAAGTGTGGAAGGGAGGGTCCCCCTCCTCTTTATTGTCTACCACTGCGATACCCAGAAATTTCGAATGATTGCTGATGGGCATTTATGTTCCGATTGCTAAGTATTTCAAAAAAAAGGGGGACCGGCATTTTTGAAATTCAGCAATCAATTCAAGCCGAGCCGGATGTGAATGGACTAAAGAATTATAAAAAGTCGTGAGCAGTCCGCGAGCGAATAAGAAAAATAGAATAAGGAGAGGAAAATTTAATTCATGAGCGGCTCGGACTGTGCAGAGAAGGCGAGGTTTAGAATTGGTCTGAATTTCAAGTAAGCCGTGATTTTTTCTTACTTTTTAATCCGGCAAAAAGTAAGAAAAGTACGAGCAGCCCTGCTGCGAGATAAACGGATGTTTAAGAATGGGATAAATTCCCAATAAGTTTTTTCTAAAAAAAGGAAAGAACTAACTTTTATCTACGATCACACCTATTTCCATGACCAAACTCACGGGGTCGCCCGGCATATTATGCTCAAGCACATAGGTATAAGTACCTGTTTCTTCATATTTCTTGTTGGGTTCTATTAAGTGCTCGCTATCCCAGATGTCATAACCTGCGCTACCAATATAATCGCCATCGTCATCCCTAACTTTGAGATCGTATTCTTTGACTGTTTCAACTCCACTCGGACTGGTTTCAGTCACCTTAACTTTTAAAATCTGAAACTGATAACCATGGACATATCGAAAAGACAAACTCAGATCATATGTAATGCTATTGTCTTTAATGGGTACTTTAAATTCTCGAGTGTCTTCCTTTGACCAGGAGAACCCGGGCGATAGTTCCTGGTGTTTTATATAAACTCGCCCCGCCGGCTGACAGGTTACGAATCCTATTGCTATAATAAATATTACGAATGATCGAATCATTTTATTTTTTAAGATCATACTCCAAAATAAGAAAAATGCCTCAGATTTAGCGTTCACTCATTCTACTTGACACTGAGACAAAAAAAAATCAATTTTCGAATATGGCAGCGGTGTTTTTAGGATATTACCTATTGTTAAGCACTTGTTTAACTCGCAGCGGAGCTGCTCGCCTTCTTCTTACTTTTTGCTTGATCAAAAAGTAACAAAAAATCAAGGCTTCTTTGAAATTCAGGCCAATTCTAAACCTCGCCTCCTACACGCAGCCCAAGCCGTTCGTGAAATGATTTTATCCCTATTCTTAAAAATTCTCAAACTCACTCGTGGACTGCTCACAACCTCCTTCAATACTTAGGTTCATTCATATACGGCTCGGTTTGAATTGAAACTGAATTTCAAAAATGCCGGCTTGCTATTAATTGGATTTATACTTACACCTGTACTAATTAAATATTCTGCTTGGGTATAAAGTAAAAATGAATCGGCTAAGGTAATCTTTCCAGAAGAGCAATCCGGCTGCTTTTATTCCGCTTGCGGAATAAAAGCAGCCGGGATGTTTTTTGTCCGCCAGCTGGCGGATCACTTTTTGGTTCTTTTTGAACCTTGTCCGCCTATGGCGGAAAGCAAAAAGAATAAGGTTCGAATAATTGATAAGTTAAACACGCGCTGTAAGCACGCTTGAGCGAAAGGTCCCCCTCCTCTATATTGACTATCTTCGAAAACCCCGCATATTTTAGGTGATTGCAGACCGGGTCGATGAATACCGGAAATCAGCGCAATCATTTAATCACTCTAATCTGTGGTTCAGACAAAAAGGATCTGCAATACACCGAACCTTTTGCAAATTGCAATTTTCACAAACACAATCTCAAACTCAATCTCAGTCTCAAACTCTCTCATAAATCACCGCCGCACCCTGCCCGACCCCAATACACATTGTCGCCAATCCAAATTGCACATCCGGCCTTCTTTTCATCTCATAGAGCAGGGTAGACGTGATCCTCGCGCCGGAGCATCCCAGCGGATGGCCAAGCGCTATCGCACCGCCGTTGACATTTACTGTCAGAGGGTCTAATTCGAGATCTCTGATACAGGCAAGCGACTGGGAAGCAAATGCCTCATTTAATTCTATCAAACCAATATCCTTCATCTCCAGACCTGCACGTTTTAAGGCTTTTTTAGT
>JACZTA010000283.1 GCA_022573915.1 Bacteroidota bacterium
TAGACTTGAACATGGAAGCGGCTATTCCGACTATTTTTGGAGTATTAACACCGAACACCATTGAACAGGCAAGAGAAAGGTCGGGTCGTCAATTTGGAAATAAAGGTATGGAAGCGGCTGTAACTGCTATAAAAATGATCATGGTCCAGCAGGAATTGCAAGAAAAATCAGAACATAATTAGGAAATGAGGTTAGCGACGATCGATACGGGTATGTTTAAACTGGATGGTGGGGCAATGTTTGGAGTGGTTCCGAAATCAATTTGGAACAAAATCAACCCTGCGGATGAGAACAATTTGTGTAGCTGGGCCCTGCGCTGCTTATTTGTAGAAATAGGCGATCACCGCATTTTGATCGATACTGGACTTGGCAATAAGCAAAGTGAAAAGTTCTTTAGCTATTACGAACCGCATGGCGAGGATTCTCTTGAAGGCTCATTAAATAAACTTGGCGTGTCAATGGACGATATCACCGATGTGGTGCATTCTCATTTTCATTTTGATCATTGCGGGGGAACGATCATAACAGATGCTGACGGAAAATTTTCTCCGGCTTTCAAAAATGCAAATCTATGGACAAGTGAAGAACATTGGAACTGGGCTACCAATCCGAATGCCAGGGAAAAAGCTTCTTTCCTGGGAGATAATATATTACCAATGAAAGAAAGCGGCCAATTGAAACTCGCAAAGGATGGTGAAGAGATATTTCCGGGGTTTAGGTTGAAGTACGTTCACGGTCACACGGAGGCCATGATGATCCCTCATATTAACTTCAACGGAAAGACCTTGGTTTACATGGCGGACCTGCTTCCCTCTGTTGGCCATATACCACTACCTTATATTATGGGTTATGATATACGGCCCATGATTACACTCGAGGAGAAGACATCTTTTCTTGAGGAAGCAGTTGCCAATGAATATATTCTCTACTTCGAACACGATCCGGTTAATGAATGCTGCACTTTAAAGCAGGAGGATAACAGGATTAAAAGGGATGAGATTTTTAAGCTTTCAGACCTTTCTAGTTAAACGCCAATGCATTTACCAGTTCTTCGTCAGTCTTGATTTCACCGGGGTATTTCTCCATTACCAGATCTTGAACTGAATTATCCTGGAGGTTGATGAATTTATCTGGTCTGCATATCATCAATTCTCCCTCCATATTGACAGCAAAAATCAAATTAGGCTTTAGTTTGCTTACACCGATTAAATAAAAATCACCACTGCTGGAGTACGAAGCGACGTTATTACGCCCCTTCTGCATTTGAAAAACGATCGGAAAATAAAGCGGTTCGCCTGTACTTGTGAGCAAACGCACTTTTATCGGAGTATTTGATGGAAAAGGTAATGGTCTATCACAGTTCCAGACCCCCATTCTGTCAACGGAAAAGGATCTGGATACAACAGCGCTGACTGCGGTTGCTTGTTGGAGAATGAGGTTCTGCTCCTCCCATCTTTTAAGTTGCTCCTCTTCTACTTTTGCTTTCTTAAACGCTTGTTTATAAAGTTCTGCTTCCCATTCTGCTTGCAATGCCAAATTCTGCTTTACCCTTTGTTCAATTTCATCTTTTCTGGCTATAAGCTCTTGCTTGTATTGTTCATACTGCTCCTCAAATTTCTGTAGTTCTTCATCTGAAGCATTACCGACCAAAACAGGATAGCATATATATTTTTGAGTTTCACTTGCATTAACAAGGGTAATTTCGTAGTCCGCGTCATTGATCTTATTAATTCGGATATCATACCAGGTTGTGAAAAAAGAGCTTGGATCAAAAGCCTCATTCTTATCTGAGATTTCCCAGGTAATATTGGTGAAAGTTCTAAGTTCCGTATAATCCCCTTCTGGATTATCTATACTAAAGTGATATTTTCCTTCATCAGCAGTCTCCGGTTTTTTCGGTTCTTCCGGAACCGATAATTTCGAAGCAATTTCCATTTCAAGTTCTTCTTCACTTTTTATATTATAATGAACCGTTTCCACGAACTCTATGATGGGTTCCGGCTCCAGTGAACCAATATCGTTTGGACCACTGTATTCCCAATTCTCTTCATCCTCATTAAAATAATACATGTTGTAATTGGTTTCGTCATATTTTGATATCATCTGAATTCGTAACTCTGCATCAGTATTTAAATAGACTTCTTCTTCACCGGTATAAGCTCGTATTTCGATCATTCCTGCAGACTCCAGTATGAATTTACTCCCTGCTGAATCATATTCGAATGGGATACCAAAGGTTAGAAAATCTATTTGATCGTGCATCTCTCTGTAAGTGATGACTACCTCGTCTTCTATTAGTGTGCCGGATTTATCCACAAACGCATTGGGTGGAACATGAATTCTGGATCCTGTTGAGTATGCCAGGGTGGTCTCTTCGCGCGGATCTATGGTAAAATACGTGGTTTGGACTGCAAACTCTTTTAATAACCCGCTGGGGTCGGCGTTGTATGCTTTTTTTTGGGAGCTGAAGAAACTGATGCTAAAGATGATGATAAGAGCTATACAGAAGGCGAGGATAAATACGGATCGACCAAGTTTGTTTTTCATAGGGCAGGTTTTTTTGTTAGGGTTAGTATTTAATATTAAAACGAAAGAGCATATCAAAAAAGTATCTTTATGTTGTTGGTTAATTTCTTGCCATCCATAATTTTATCGTGGAAAGAATTATCTTTGCAGCCAAAATAGCGAGGTAGCTCAGGTGGTTAGAGCGTTGGACTCATATCCGCCGGTTGGCGGACGAGGGTTCCCGCAAGCAGACCGATTAGCCGCAGTGAATATTTTCTTTACCGCTATCATTACGAGCGGCGTGCAAATGCTTATATCCCTCTTTTAATATTTTTTAACGGAAAGAATTATCTTTGCAGCCAAAATAGCGAGGTAGCTCAGGTGGTTAGAGCGTTGGACTCATAACCCAAAGGTGGAGGGTTCAAGTCCCTCTCTCGCTACTGAAGGAAGTGCGACTCATGTCCGCCAACTGGCGGACGAGGGTTCAAGTCCCTCTCTCGCTACTGAAGGAAGTGCGACTCATATCCGCCGAATGGCGGACGAGGGTTCAAATCCCTCTCTCGCTGCTTTATCGACTTTTTATAAGAGATTGATTTGAATTCTAGTATTAAGTTATTTATTTTTGAAATTCTAAATATTATTAAAGCTAAAAAGCACATTACTATGAAAAAATTGTTATCAACTTTGTTTATGGGCGCTCTCTTCGTAAGTTTCATGTCTTGCGGTGGTGGAGGTTCAGTTGAGGTTTCTGCAGAGATGCAAGAATTCCTTGATGAAATAAGCAGTTCTTCATCTATTGTCACTGCAGCAGGAAAGTACGGCTATGGCTATGAAGAAGCCGGAGAGGAAGATATTCCTTTGGATCTTTATGAACTGAAAGAGCCTTCTGTGAAAAAGAAGATCTCTATCTTAGGTCAAACTTGCTATCAAGTAAATGTCAAACACGGTGTGTTTGATAGCGATTTCCTTGTTTGTTGGGAAGATGGTAAAATTGTCAGTATAGCTGATATGGAATAATACGTTCTAATCAATAATTTAACCAGTATGAAAATACCTTTACCGAAACGGTAAAGGTATTTTTTTGCATATTTCTGTCGAAACTAACGGCCAATATCTGTTAAATAATTCATTCCAATACATTATCTTCAGTCAAGAATTAATAAGGATTCGGCAATGAGACATCTTATTATCGCTATGCTGGTTTTGCAAAGTTCAGTCTGTGCAAGCCAAAGTGGATCAGGAACATTCAGGTTATGGGTTACGTCTGATGCCCATGTGGCTTACGACCTGGATAAAAATGGCAGGCTCAGTATAGCTGATGCTATCGAGCAAAGTGAAGGAAAATATGAGAAATCAGGATATCCTGCTTTTGATTGGGATGTGATGCTTCATCTCGGAGATATTTTTGGACAGTATCCGGATGACCCCGAAGGTCAGCTCATCGTATCGCAATTCAATGCTGGCAAGTCGCATTCAAGAGAACAGATATACAATATAATGGGTAATCATGATGCCTCCGGTGTGAGTCAACCGGAGAATTGGGTATACAGGAAGTGGATTGATCCTATGGGTAACAACGAAAAGTATTCAGGAGTCGATTCAAACAAACGGCCCTACCCCGTTTCCGGCACATATGAGCGTTATTCGTTTGAGGTAGGCAATATTCTTTTCTTAATGCTAAGCGATCGGAATGACTTTGATTACGCTCATGGAGGCAGGGACACATCAATATTGGGTTACCCTGCAGGAAAAGTTACCCTCGAAACGTACCTATGGTGGGAGGAGAAGGTTAGAAACAACCAGGATAAG
>JACZTA010000052.1:0-1252 GCA_022573915.1 Bacteroidota bacterium
CCGGCGGTGTCATCGTAGAACAGATTGTCAGGCCTACCGGATTATTGGAACCCGTCATAGAAATCAGGCCCAGCATGAACCAGATCGATGATCTGTTGGAAGAGATAGATGAGGTGATAAAAAATGGCGAGCGCATATTGGTGACGACCTTGACAAAAAGAATGGCGGAGGAGCTCACGAAATACCTGGTTCGGTTCAATATTAACTCGAGGTATATTCATGCAGATGTGAAAGCCCTGGAAAGGGTAGAATTATTACGGGACCTTCGGCTTGGTAAATTTGATGTTTTAGTAGGTATAAACTTGCTGAGAGAGGGATTGGATCTACCCGAAGTTTCTTTGGTAGCAATTCTGGATGCAGATAAAGAAGGCTTTTTAAGATCTGCCAGGTCACTCATCCAGGTGTCCGGGCGGGCTGCGCGTAATATTAACGGCAAGGTGATAATGTATGCCGATAAGGTTACGGATTCGATGCAAAAAACAATTGATGAGACGAACAGGAGGCGGGAAAGACAAATTGCTTATAATCAAGAACATAATATCACTCCGAGATCTATAAAAAAGACTACAGAAGATATACTGAAACAAGCCTCAGTGCTGGATGTCAGGGGCCCGAAAGAGAAAGCCTACGTGGAGAGTGAGGAAGTTAGTTTGGTCGCTGACCCTGTCATTCAGTTCATGACCAAACCACAATTTGAAAAAGCCATCCAAACGACGAAAAAAGCCATGCAAAAAGCTTCTAAAGGCATGGACTTCCTCGAAGCCGCAAGATTGCGCGACGAGATGTTTGCCCTGGAAAAGATTTTCAGAGAGCGGTTTGACTAAATACTCCTCTGCCGATCTTGTTTATTGGATGATAACCAAATTCTCAATCACACCCTCCTCTGAAATTAAACGGACGATATAAGAGCCGGCATTGATATCCTCTAAACTGATCACATGGCCGTTCGCCACTTTTAAGCCACGCAAGGATTCAGAATAAATTTCCTGACCGAGCAGGTTATACACCATGAGACGTATATTTTCTCCGGGAGCAGCAGGATATTCTATCGTAAAATGTCCTTTTGTTGGATTAGGATACAAAATCATTTCACCTTTCAGCTGATTTAGCTCATGGATTCCTGTAACAGCCGTGACATCCTGCATGATAGTGTCGTTTCCACAAGGGTTGAACACTATCAGCGTTACGGTATATGTACCTACTGCAACATAATTATGTGCGGGACTGGCTATCGTGTTGGTGGTGGCATCTC
>JACZTA010000052.1:1262-16813 GCA_022573915.1 Bacteroidota bacterium
TAACCGGATGCTCCGGTTGAGGTATTCGCGAAGGTCACAGTTTTTCCGACAACAGTAGGTGTAAAATCCGCATTGGCTGCAATATTGACACTCATCAACGCCCACATATAATGTGCCAGCGCCAAATCCCAGTTAGATGCATCATCATAGGCGTACCAGAATAACGTAAGCCAATAATCCCAGGCTGTCGCCGGATCAGTTTGAGGATCTTGATTGGTGAATAAAGCAATTGAATCACCTGGATTTTGAGGTATATCGTGACCCAGAAAGAAATCTGTGTTAGTGCCAATGTAAATAGCCGGATTAAATGTAACCGCCGTTATCCAACCACTATCGACATCCATTGCGATTGTTGAAAGCGCCACATTTGCAGAACCTAAAACTGATCCCGGCGAACCGTTCGCTCCGGTCGCATCCCAAACATTAAAAGGAACTGCAGGGTCAGTACCTCCGTCAACGGCGACACCGAACCACAGTAAAGCACCTTTAATGGAATCTGCGATGCCACTATTAAATTTGTCAGCCTTGGCCAGGTCACCGTATGCATTTGTTCCTGAAATAAACCCAGGTCCGCCACCACCCGTCGTGGTATAAATTTGTATTGAATCTCCCGGGTTCGTGTTGGTCATAGAATCAATACATAATGCTCGTGTTCCACCACCGGATAGTAATGAGGTTATCGTTTGGTTATTATCATATATGATCCTGCCTGAAATGGTTCTGTTTTGTGAAAAACCATAAATGCTGATGAGAAAAAACAATAAAATAGCTGTTAGTTTTTTCATGGGATTAGTTTATGGTAAAAAACATGAAGATTGAAATGTAAATGCTTTACTAAGATAGGAGAATTAAATCAATTAGCATTCAAATCTTAAAAAATAGTTAAAAGTGAACTGATCGGGATAAATGAAGCTCAAATACGAAATAATATAGAAGAAAAAGCGTTCTACAAACGTTTCGCCCTCACATGGAATTAATTCTTTCCTATTTTGTTTTATCCTTACTAACTCGTATCTTTGCAGGTACAAAAAAATTAAAAAACTCCTAAAATTCGCTTGATTATGAAAAAATTATTTTTGACCGTGACGTTGGCGTTATGCTTTGGAATTGTGTTTGGTCAATTTAAATGGCAGGCAAATTTACCATTTGATAGCAAGAAAGTAACAGAGGTGAATGATCACATGAAAATGCCTCTCAAAAACTTAGGGCCTCAACCTTCAAGAGACGGCTCTCCTCTTTTTTCTTACTGGGTAAATTATTCTGATGCTATCCACGATCAGTATGGAACAGGCGGATTAGCATCCCTGATTCTTTGGCCTGATTCTGACGTTTATATTACGGACGGTACAGGTAGCGGGTTTTTCTGGGATATTCATGGATATTCCAGCATTTTCGATCCTTCTTCCGGGTTTATAGGCCAACTTCAGGAAACTCAATCTGCAGGTGCAGGTGAATGGTTCACATCCTATCATTCTTATGTACTTGATTCGGTGAGGTTCTATTTTTGGTATAAAAGGAATAACAATACGGATGATACTCTTAGGGTGTATATCACAAGACATAACGACTTGTATTTTGGAATCTGGCCCACATGGGGATCGATAGGACTTGACATAAACATGGGATTAACACTTTATGATTACACCGGGAATAAGCCTATGGGCGGAACTGTCACTTCAACTGACTTTATTCTGACGGTTGCGGATAGTGGTATTAACTCTTTACATTCCCTGGTGTTGGACCTGGATTCACTCATTCTTCCTAATTTTTTGTCGAATCCTCCTGTGAATGATAGAATAAGTATTGCCTGGCAGTTCATCTCCGGTACTCCATATTCCCCGGGTGATACTCTTTGGGAACGATCTACACCTCCAATTCCATTAGCTAATCCCCTAAACATTTTCTGGCTGGCTACTTATGAGGAGGATACGATTTCAGGGGGAGCATCAATGGCAGCTGCTTATGACGATGAAAGTTGGAATAATGATGGTGTAGCTACCTCAGCGGTTAGATATGATACTGCAGTTGGGTCTGGTTGGAACGGAAGCTATATCTCTACACTTGCTTTTGGTGCAGGATGGAGCCCTGAACATGCTTACGTGGATTGGCAAGTTACTCCTGTAGGAGCAAACTATTTATACAATAAGAATTATTTGAAGGTAGATTTTGAGGATTTCTCTAATTTTGGTCCGGATAACTGGATATGGACCTTTCCTGGAAATAATCAGAAACAAGGTCTGAAGGTTGATTGGACCTTTCCTACCAGTGGTACATATACAGTAAAACTGGATGCTTACAAAAGCACTAAGCAGTATACTATTATAAAGGACATCACTGTTGTTGTAAGTGGTATTGATGATCCTCCGGTTATCTTTGACCTAACACTTTATCCAAATCCAACTTCAGGTAAATTCTTTATTAGGATCGATGGCGCAGAAACACAGGATCTGACAATTAATATTACCAACTTATATGGTCAGGTGATCTATTCGGAAACTATTGAGAACGTACAAAATTATACTCAATCCTATGACCTTACCAATGTACCGGATGGTATTTATTCTTTGAATATTAGAGGTGAAGGCATGATCATGAATAAGAAGATCATGGTGACTAAATAATAATTAGAGCGAGTTATATTAAAAGCCTCATCCATTTAGGGTGGGGCTTTTTTTTCTTCCAAAAACTTATACCGATCTTTTTCAAAACCATAAATTCGTTGGATAGTTGAAACTTGTCATTGACATAGGTAACTCAAAAGCAAAGCTTGCATTGTTTGATAGTACTGCATTAGTTTCACGGCGTTCAATAACTAAGCTGAGCGTTGCCGGGATCAAGAAGTTTGTGGGAAAGAAAAAAGTAGAGCGAGTCCTTCTTGCGTCGGTCAAAGAAATCAATAGCTCGATAGTTTCTTATTTGAAGAACAATTACCATGTAATTATTTTTTCGAGCAAGACAGATCTTCCTGTAAAAAATAAATATAAAACACCGGCAACATTAGGCTATGATAGAATCGCTTCTGTAGTGGCAGCAGTAAATATTTATCCCGGAACGAATGCGTTGGTGATAGATATGGGAAGTTGTATCACTTATAATTTTATTAATAGCAGAAAGGAATATTTGGGCGGAAGTATTTCTCCCGGATTGGATATGAGGTTTAAAGCGATGCATAATTTTACTGATAAATTGCCGTTAGTAAAGATCTCCCCGGGAAGTCATAAGGCCAGGACTTTTGCAGGTAAAATTATTGGATCTTCTACAAAAGAGTCGATGGAACAGGGTGTGTTAGCCGGTATAATTGGAGAATTAAACTCTGTAATCGGGCAATACGGGAAGAAATATAAAGGCCTTAAAGTTATTATAACCGGCGGAGATGCTGCTTTGTTTGAATCCAACATTAAAAGTAAGATATTTGCAGTCCCAAATTTGGTTCTTCAGGGGTTGAACATAATATTAGATCATAATGCGATTAAACGCAAGCCATAGCTGCCTAATTGTAGTTTTTCTGCTTACTATTGGCGGAGTGAGCGCTCAGACTACCTCACCATATTCTTATTTTGGCATTGGTGACCTGCAATCGACCGCTTACGCGGCCAATAGGTCCATGGGAGGAATTGCCATGGCTCTTAGTGGTCAAGGCTTGGTTAATATAAGTAATCCTGCTTCTTACGCCGAAAATGGCTTCACAACGTTTAATGTCGGGCTGAGAGGAAAAGGTGTTACACAACAGACAAGTACGCTGTCCAGAAACGAATTCAATGCTGCATTGGGATACCTTTCACTGGCAGTCCCGGTTTCCAAAAAGTGGGGAATGAATGCAGGACTCATCCCGTTTTCTGATATGTCATATGATTTTGCTGACCTAATAATAGATTCGAATTTCGGAGAGGTAAATAACAGATACTCCGGAATTGGAACGCTTTATAAAGCTTACCTGGGTAGTGGCGTTAAAGTTTTTTCATTTAAAAAGTCGGCTGGAGATAATGGACAAAATGAAGTTTTAAGCGGGGAGAAATCAGATAAACAGGTCGAGATTCAACAGCTCAGAATCGGAGCCAATGTATCGTACCTTTTTGGAAAACTCGAGGATACCACATCTTCAGAGTTTGCGGATTCGAGTAATTTTTTCAATGTAAGGAAGAGACAGGTCACAACAATAAATGATCTCGTGTTTGATCTGGGAGTTCAATACAGTGTGAAGCTGAAGGAGGATATTTGGCTCACGATAGGAGGTTCTCTTGATCTTTCAAGCCAATTGAACGCAAAACGCAATTTTATTTGGGAGACGTATAAAAAATCCGGGTTCGGCCCTGACATTGTCAAAGACACCCTGCTGATTACCGACCCTGATAACAATAAAGGCATAATAGTCACTCCAACACGAATTGGTACAGGTTTTGCTATTGAGAATGGTAAAAAATGGCTTATAGGCATGGATTTTAACTTTACTGATTGGTCTAAGTACGATTCGTTCGGAGATGATGGCCCTCTAAACAACAGTTGGGAGGTTCGATTTGGAACTCAGATCATGCCCGATCCTAAAGCCGTTAATAATTACTGGAAAATTGTGAACTATAGATTCGGCGCATATTATACTACGGAAGATGTTCTCCTGAAGAATACCACCCTCGCTGACTACGGCGTTACGATTGGACTAGGGCTGCCTTCAAGAAACAGGCTTACCAACTTCAATGTTTCTGTGGAACTTGGCCAGAAAGGAACCACTGATAATAATTTGATAAGAGAAACTTATATACAAACGACCTTAGGTTTCGCATTCAATGACCGATGGTTTATTAAAAGAAAGTTTTTCTAAATAGTATAGAATCTTGAAAATGATCCGACTTCATAAAATATTAATAAGTACAATAGCGGTAATCTTCATTTCGCTCTGTTTCAATATAGAAGCAGGTGCGAATAATTCAGAAGGTAATTGCCTTCCGCGTCTTGGTGTAGATTCGAATGAAACCAAGAAGAATATCTCTTTGTACCACGAGTATTACAAACAGGGTAACCACGCGGATGCGCTGCCATTCTGGAGATATGTGTTCGCTAATGCACCGGGTGCCTACAAGTTTGTCCTTAATGATGGGATAAAGATGATGGAAGCTCTTATAGATTCCGCCGAAACTGCTGAGCTCAGACTTAGCTATTTCGATACAATTATGATGATCTACGATAAGCGTATGGAATGTTTTGGGGAAGAAGGCTTCCTGATGGGAAGAAAAGCATATCACACTAATAAGTATTATCCCGGACGCATCAAGGAGATTCTTGATCTTTATAATAAAGCATGGGAACTGGAACAGAATAAGCTGGAGTATTTTCTGCTTTCCAATTATTTCCAGGTAGCGACTAAAGCATACAAAAAGGGTATCATCTCTAAGTCGGACGTAATTGATATTTATCAGAAATTAAACGATGTCATAGACGATAATGCTGCTAAAGGTTCTGACAACGAAGAAAAATATGGAGCACAGAGGCCACGGTTGGAAAAGATCCTGATCAAAAATGAAATTATTACAGATTGTAACGCTGCTGTAGATATTTATAAAGAGCAATATGAAAATGATCCGGATAACCCGGAGCTCTGGCAGAGTATTTTCAACCTGTTGCGATCCACAAAATGTACCGGTGAGCCTTTGTTCATTGAAGTGACCAAGAAACTTATCAGCGTTGATTCCTCGGCGAACAAAGCATATTTTATTGCAATAGCTGAGATGGAAAATGCGCATATCTCGGAAGCAATCAAATATTTCAAGTTGGCGATAAAATTTGAAACAGAGGACTCAAAGACAGCGCAGTACCATCTTGAGTTGGGAAGACTTTATTATTCCAAAGCGAAGGACTTCCCTGCAGCTAGGGTTCATGCCAGGAAAGCAATCACCTTACGATCGGGATGGGGTGAACCTTATCTCCTGATTGGTGATTGTTATGGTTCCAGTGGGCCGTTGTGTGGATCGGGCGAGGGATTTGATAGCCAGGTAGTTATATGGCCCGCCATGGACATGTACGAGAAAGCTAAATCGGTTGAACCTTCATTGGCCAAAATAGCAAATAAGCGCATCGCCTATTACGAGGAATTTCTGCCGATACCCCAGGATTGTTTCTTTAGGGATTTAGCTGAAGGTGACCCTTATACCGTCGCATGTTGGATAAACGAAGAAACCACAGTACGGATAAAGAAGTAGTACCTTTTCCATTATTATTATGAAAGCCAACACCTCTTACCTGATTCTTATCATCAGTATTTCTCTTGTTCTATATTCATGTGAGAATGATATCAAGACAGTGAACCTTATAGCCGGCCAGGGAGAAGCCTTGGTTGAAAGGGGTAAGGATGTTGAAATTTTATATAGTGATTCAGGTTTTATCCATATTATGATCAAAGCACCAACGGTGATAAGTTACAAATCCAAAGAACCTTACACTGAAATGCCGGATGGTGTCGAGATATATTTTTATGGACCGGACAGAGAGGTGGAAAGTTTTATCACAGCTGATTATGGAATTAGATATGAAGATGAAGAGATAATGAAGGTGAGAGGCAATGTGATCGCGCAAAATAGTAAAGGAGAAAAGCTGAATGCAGAAGAATTAATATGGGATGAAAAAGAAGAAAAGATCTATTCGGATAAGTTTGTGAAGATCCAAACGGAGGATGAGATCATATACGGTGAAGGTTTTGAGGCGAACCAGGAATTCACCGATTATAAGATCAAAAATATCAAAGGCACCATCAACATCGTGGAATCCGACACCACTGATACAGAGTAAAATCCAAAACTTTTAAAAATTAGTAACTTCGATTAAATCTTGATCGTGACTAACGAGTTAATCATAATCGGAGGAAGTCTGCTTTTCTCTGCATTTTTCTCAGGAATGGAGATTGCATTTATCTCTGCAAACAAATTGCATATAGAGGTATCGGGCAAAAAGGGACGGTTCTCAAGTAGGCTCCTGGCTCGTTTTCTAAAATCACCTTCTCACTTTATTGGCACCAGTCTCGTGGGTAACAATATTACTTTGGTAATATTTGGTATCGCCATGGCGCGCTTGTTAGTAAAGCCATTTGAAAATGTTGTTGCAGGAAGTTTTCAATCCAATATTAACCTGATCATTTTTCAAACGATCATCACCACTTTGATAGTTCTGATATTTGGTGAATTCATACCCAAGGTTTTATTTCGCATTAAACCGGTTAGCATCCTGACTTTCTTTGCTCTACCCTTTCGCCTGATATACTTTATTTTTTATCCTTTGGTCGTCTTATTTTTGTGGTTATCAAAACATCTATTGAAGATATTCCTGAGGGTGGAGATCAAGGAATCGGAACCGGCTTTTGAAACGGTGGACCTTCAATATTTTATCCAGGAAGCAGACAAGAAGGCCCTCGAGGAGGAAACGAATATTGATCCTAAGATTTTTGAAAATGCCTTATATCTGCGCGATGTCAAAGTAAGAGAGTGCATGGTTCCAAGAACCGAGATCCAGGGTATTGACCAGAAGGAACCTATAGAAAAGTTGAGAGAGATCTTCCTGCGAACAAAACTTTCCCGGATAGTTGTTTATGAGGGCTCAATAGATAATATAGTTGGATATGCCCATCATTTGGAAATGTTACAGGATCCCAAGACCATTAAGGAGGCCGTGATTTCAATTCCTGTTTTACCGGAAACCTTACCGGCCAACAAGTTATTGGATAAATTTATAGATGAGCAGAAAAGTATGATTTTGGTTGTGGATGAATTTGGTGGTACGGCGGGAATAGTTACACTGGAGGATGTCATGGAGGAGATTTTTGGTGAGATCGAAGACGAATTTGATGAAGAAGAGTTAATGGAACAACGAATTAGCGAAAATGAATTTGTTTTCTCGGCACGCCTGGAAGTTGATTACGTAAATGAAAAATATCAGCTTGAAATTCCTCGTGGAGAATATGAAACCATAGCCGGATTTATTTTAGCCAACTTTCAGAATGTTCCAAAACCCAAACAAAAGATCGTGATAGACAATTTTGAAATTACAGTTCTTGAATCGTTGAAGAATAAGATCGAAAAGATCAATATCAAAATCAATCCTGTACATTTATAAGGCCGAATGCCTGTCATCAGCACAAACCGTGCTCCATCACACTCAATAATTCTTCTTGATTCTTACATGATATTTCTTGCATATTCTCACGTATGCTTACATATGCCTGAGGATGAGTTATCCTAAGGTCATTCTATATTTGGGTTAACCTATGTATTTGCTTAATTTTGCGCGCGCCCTGTCGAATAACAGGGCTTCGTAAATTTATACAGATATGGCAATGATAACCAGAATTCGGAAACATTCAGGTCTGATCGTGTTCTTCATCGGTGTGGCAATGGTATTATTCGTGGTAACTGATGCATTAAACAGTCGAATCGATGTTTTGAGTGGACAAAAAAGTAATAAGATTGGTAAAGTTAACGGAGTTACAATTACATATGACGAGTTTAATGCAAGATACCAGTACGAAATTGAGATCATAAGACTACAGAATAGCCTGCAAGGGCTGGAAAGTGTGTTCGATGATACACGCTATGCTCAGATCAACGATTTTGCATGGAATGGGATGCTGGAGGAGAAAATCTTGGATTTTGAATTCAGGGAATTGGGTTTGGTGTTAACGGATGATGAGTTATATGATCTGATTCAGGGCCCAAATCCACACCCTGTTATTCGTCAGTTTCCGTATTTTATCAATCCGAATACGAATACATTTGATCCGGCCGCGGTGAGTCAGTTTCTTCAAAGCTTGGAAAATCCCGAACTCGAAGAACAAATCAGGGATCCCCGCAGGTTATATGAGCATTATAAACAATTTATATACCACGATCAGATTAAAAGGAAATATGTCAACACTATTTTAAAGGGCGTACACGTATCGACCTGGCAGGCTAAAGAAGACTATATTGAAAAGAACAAGCGAGCCAATATTGATTATATATTCGTCAATTATAACACCATTGCTGACAGCTCCATTTCTGTAACAGACAAGGAACTGCAGAGTTATCTGAATAAGAACAAGAAGAAATACCAACAGCAAGAGGAGATAAGGCAGATAGATTATGTAACCTTTAGCCTCGTTCCTTCTGCAGAAGATACTTTGGTTGCAAAAAGTCATATAGAAGAAGCAACTGAAAAGTACATAACTCAATCAGACGACTCACTCTTTTTACTCAGGCATTCACAGACAGATTATGATCCTGATTATTATCCAAGAGATGAAGTAAATGTTGCATTGGCTGATTCGTTGTTCAAGGTGGATAGCGGTACGGTCCTGGGACCTTTCTTCGAAGAAGGGTCATTCATCTCTGTAAAGCTTATAAACAGAAAGCTGATTGCGGATTCGATTCATGCGAGACATATCCTTATAGGAATTAGATCAGAACAAGAATTTATAAATGCCGTAAGTCTATTGGACAGTGTGCAAAGTGATATTGAGGGCGGTGCTTCCTTTGAAGAATTGGCAACCTTACATTCTCAACATCGGATCACAAAAGAGAAAGGTGGAGATATGGGTTGGATTCAAAGAGGGGTTGAAGATTTTTTATTAAACACTGCACTTTTCTTTACTCATGACCAGGGAGATATATTCAAAATATATGTACCAAGTCAGGGCTTGCATCTCATAGAAATACTCGAAGCAACTCCAACAATCGAAGCGGTCAAGCTAGGATTTTTAACCCAACCAGTTGAGGCGAGTACCAAAACCACCAGGGGAATTTATTCTATGGCAGGCAAGTTTGCCGCCGAAAATCAAAAGCCGGAAGATTTTATAAAGGCGTTCGAGAACCTGGAAGAAACAGTGGTTATAAAGAAAAATATCTCAGAACCTTTTAAAGTTAGTGAATATCTTGTCTCACCACTGGGAAGTGCTCGTCCGGTTGTATACTGGAGCTATAATGTAAAAGAAAAATCTGTTTCATCTGTATTAGAACTTTCAGATAAATACGTTGTAGCCTACTTGAGTGATGTAAGAAAAAAAGGTACCAAACCTTTGGAGGATATCAAATTGGAAATTGAGGCGGAAGTCAGAAAAGAGAAAAAGGCTAAGAAGATTATTGATAATATTGAAGCTAAGTCGGGCGGTAGTACCCCAACAACACTGGATCAATATGCTCAAATAATGGAACAAGACATTCGTTCTGCAGAAGGAATTACTTTCAATACCCCGTTCATTGCAGGTATAGGCAGAGAATTGACGGTTACGGGCATGTTATTTGGAATGCAATCCGGTACCATTTCCGACCTCATCAAAGGGGAAAATGGCATAGTGGTGCTCACTGTCAAAGAGTTTTTGGATCCCCCTGAGACTCTAGACTACTCCCCGTACAGGAACCAAATGGAGAGTACACTCGTTTCAAGAACAGAGGCGCAAGTCATGGAAGACCTCAGAAAAAATTCTAAGATTATAGACTCGCGACATAAGTTCTACAATCAATAGGATCAATAATATCCTCCCGGATAAATTACCGTTAGATGGTGAAAGAAGATCAAATCATCAACAAAGTCGAAGCAAGCGGTCTGCTCAAGATCGATCTTGAGGAGTTTGTCAATGAAGACGACTTAATGGAATTTGATATTAAACCATTTCTTTTCCAGGAAACCATTTTAAAGGAAAAAGACTTTAGAGCATCGCTAAAAAATATTGATTGGAGTGTTTATGAGTCTAAGATCGTTGGGGTTTATTGCTCAGTAGATGCCATCATACCTACCTGGGCCTACATGCTCGTTGCCGTGTATTTGGAACCATATGCCAAAGAAATAGAATATGGTGCCAAGGAAGAGCTGATAAATAAAATAATATCAAAAGCAATTACGAAATTGGATGTGCAGGTATATGCGAATGAAAAAGTGATTATCAGGGGATGCAGCAAATATTCTATCCCGGAATCCAGTTATCTCGAAATAGCTAAAAAACTCAAACCGGTTGTTAAAAGTATCATGTATGGTGATGCTTGTTCCACGGTACCCTTGTATAAGAGGAAATAACCGGTACGACGGTTGTTGGTCGTGGTTGGATTATCTTAAGGCTTATTTCAGAGCTTAACCAATCCGTCTTCCTTCCAAATAGGGATTACATCGGTCTGATCTGTCATCAGGCAGTATTCTATATCCTTTTCTACACCCAGTTTACTTAATCTGTGAAAATGCGAGGAGTTTTTAACTGCACTTAAAAGATCATTCTCATGCTGCTTGTAAAGATCTTTAGAAACCAATGCAGCATCTGATTCAATTTCAAAATCAGTTTTTAACCTGCTAACTACGGCACCTGCAAACAGTATATCCTCAAAGCTGAGCATTTCTTTCCATCCCGAACAAAGTAACAATAGATCACGCTCCTGACTTTTAAGCCAGTTACATAACACGGTAATATTGAGGAACGAACCCATGACAATCTCGGCAGCCTGCATGGATTGGGTTATAGCCTTAGTGCCATTGGTTGTTGTGAAGACAATTACCTTATCCTTTACTTTTCCATCCATATATTCAAAAGGAGAATTTCCAAAATCAAATCCGTCCACCTTTTTACCTTCTCTTTCAGCTGCAAAAAGATAATCGTTCTCATTGTAATTTTCTCTCTCATCTGTTGCAACAATGGGTATGATCTTAGTTGCTCCATGTGCCAGGGCGGTGCAAATGGTTGAGGAGGCTCTGAAGATATCGATCACAACCGAAATCCTATCCTTCAGGGCAAACAAGTGGAGGAGTGCGGGAGATAGACAGACATCAATTTTATTCTTGGACATGGTTTAGGAGAGGGAACTATCAGTTCGGGTTATAAAAAGGAAAGGGTACAACCTTTGCCTGCAAGATCTTATCACGAATTTTAATGTGGATGGTTTGACCGGGTTCGGCCAGCTCGACAGGAACGTAACCCATACCTATCGCTTTATCCAAGGAAGGTGCCTGCGTTCCAGAAGTGACATGTCCTATTTTTTTACCGGCTTCATCAACAATCTCGTAATCCTTCCGGGCTATTCCCCTGTCAATCATTTCGAATCCTATCAACTTTCTTTGAATTCCGCTTTCCTTTTGAGAGACAAGATGATCCAAACCTATATACTGGTTATTGAATTTGGTAAATCGGTTTAAACCTGCCTCCAGGGGTGTGGTAGTCTCATCGATGTCATTGCCGTATAGGCAAAATCCCATTTCGAGCCTCAAAGTATCCCGCGCCGCTAGTCCAATCGGATTAATATCGAATTGAGCTCCTGACTCAAAGATGGCATTCCAAATATGTTCTGCATGTTTGTTTTCAAAATAAACTTCAAATCCTCCCGAACCAGTATAGCCGGTGGCTGATATTAGTACATTGTCAATTCCTGCAAAGGTTGCTTTGGTAAATGTATAGAATTTCAACTCCGCCAGGTTTACCTCCGTTAACGGTTGAAGCGTCGCTTCTGCCTTAGGACCTTGCACTGCCAATAAGGTTGTTTGATCAGAAATATTATGGAGTTCTATGTTTTCGTCATTATGCGCAACAACCCAGTCCCAGTCTTTTTGAATATTAGATCCATTTACGACAAGCATGTATTCGTTTTCATCCAGCTTATAAACCAGGAGGTCATCAATTATCCCACCGGATTCCTTTGTCATGCAGGCATATTGCGCCTTACCTGTAAAGAGTTTTTCGACATCATTTGTGGTGAGCTTCTGTACTAATTCGGTTGAACCGGGACCTTTAACAATAAACTCTCCCATATGCGAAACATCAAATACTCCAACTCCATTTCTGACTGTCTGATGTTCCAACTTAATGCTAACGTATGAAATGGGCATGTTGTATCCGGCATATTCAACCATTTTAGCACCCAAACCTTCGTGGATATGTGTTAATGCGGTATGTTTCATAGTATTATTAAGCTCTATGGGAGCTTAAAGTTAAGTATTTTATGACTTTTGACTCAAGTTCGCAGTATTTAGACGCGTTCTAAATTGAGTCAGGAGACAAAATAATGAGAAGAATCTAAACGTTTATCTTAGGTTAATGACTACTTTTAGTTACTTAAATTACAGCCATGAAGCTTGTTCCTGCCAGAACCTTAAAGGAAATAGCTGAATTGATCAATGCCACCATTTACGGTGATCCCGAGATGATGGTAGAAGGAATTAATGAGATTCACAAGGTCCAGACCGGTGACCTAACCTTTGTTGACCACCCGAAGTATATAGACAAGGCATTAATGTCTGATGCTTCCGTCATTCTAACAAATGGAGGTAAGCAAATTACCAATGGCAAAGCGTTGCTCAGATCGGATGATCCTCTTAGGGATTATAACATCCTGGTTGATCATTTCAACCCCTTCAGACCAGCCTCTAAAAGCATTAGTGATGATGTAGAGATCGGAAAAGGAACCATCATTCAACCCAACGTTTTTTTAGGACACGGGGTAAAAATTGGTAAGAATTGTATCATTCATCCCAACGTGACTATTTACGATAACACCACTATCGGGAATAATGTCATAATTCACGCAAACACCATAGCCGGTTCTGATGCATTTTATTATCAGAACAGATCCGGCGTTTATAAGAAAATGGAATCTTGCGGAAGGGTGATCATCGAAGATGACGTGGAAATTGGTTCAGGATGCGCAATAGATAGAGGTGTATCAGGCGAAACCACAATCGGGCAAGGTACCAAAATGGATAACCAGGTACATGTTGGGCATGGAACTTCTATTGGTAAGAATTGTCTTTTTGCTGCACAGGTTGGAATTGGAGGCAAGGTGACTATTAAGGATAACGTGATTCTCTGGGGCCAGGTAGGCATTTCGAAGGATTTGATTATTGGAGAGAAGGTAATAGTCCTGGCACAATCAGGCGTTGTGAAATCACTTTCCGCCGGAAAAGTATATTTTGGATCACCTGTTCAGGACGCCAGGGCAAAGATGAAGGAACTTGCTATCCTTAAAAATCTGGATGAGATATGGAATAGTATAAAGCGTTCCTAAACCTCTGGTTGTTTTTCCATTCATTTTCCGTATTTTCAAGTAGAATTTATGATCGGCTTAATAAATACCTATGAACAGCAAGGCGCTTATATTAATCTTTTTGCTCTTTTCGTTGAGCGCCGGTGCTCAATATATCGATGAAAATCTCCCTCAAACAGGGACGGTTTGCAGTGTAGGAGAAGTTGGTAGCGATTATTACGCGCAGTCCTTTATTTCCAATGTTTTTTCAATAACTAAATTTGGCCTGTGGTTGCAAGTGGGGATACCTGCCGGCCAGGTTAAGATAGCTATCGTACCCGATAACGGAGCAAACGAACCTGATCTGGGCAATATTCTGTATACTTCCACGCTAATTATCCCCGCTACTGCCTGGCATTATGAGGTTGATTTGAGCATTCCAGTCGACACCGGAAAAAAATATTACGTATTGATTGACGGATATCAAAATGCAGGTGCCTCTGGCTACTCGTGTGCTGGAACTTCCTCATCATATACGGATACAGGAGAGAATTTCAAATATTCAAATAATGGAGTAGGCTTCTGGTACACCTATAGTACGCCTATGGCAATATATGTAGAGGGGTGTTTTTGTCCTTGCGCTTCTATTGACGGCCTGGATCCTTGGTATTGCTCAGTCAACACAGATGTTACTTTAAATCTTTCGCCGGCGGGAGGTACCTTAACGGGTCCGGGAACAAATGGTACTATATTTAACTCGTCGTCGGCAGGACCCGGCACACATGAACTTATCTATAGCTACACAAACGGCTCATGTAGTGATATTGATACTCAGCAAGTGATCGTTTATGCCAGTCCGGCTGCAGATTTTACTTATTCGGTCAATGGATCGACAGTAGATTTCATGGATAACTCGACCATGGCTGCAACCTGGGTTTGGGATTTTGATGACGGATATGTTTCAACCCTAAAGGATGTAACTCATTTCTTTCTTTATGGAGGAATTTATAATGTGAAACTTATGGTTATGGAAGATTCCCTGATTTGTGGGGATGATGTGACTAAGCAGGTTGATATGACGCATCTTGGAACCGATGAACTCTATTCCGAAGGACGAGGTTTGAGTCTATTTCCCAATCCCGGATCAGATTTGGTGAATGTAATTTATACACCACTTGGCTCATCTCTTGGAAAGCTTCGTGTTTATGATGCATTGGGTGTATTGCAAATCGAGGTAGTCGTAGAAACTGATGGCGTAACATCACGAAGTCATGAACTGGATATTTCTCGTTTAGCCAAGGGGATATACTTTCTGCAGCTTCAGATTGATGAAGAAACACGAAGGTTAAAATTCATAAAGAATTAGGTTTGATTAACAAAGCCGTTGGATTTTGAACGGACGTGAGCTTGGTTTTTCCTTGTATATTGATTAATTTTATATACATAATGAATGGTAATGCTTAGAACTGTATTACAGATATTTTTCATTATTCTTCTCTTTACCGGGCCGCTTTCTGTAAAAGGCCAGATAATTGTTGATGAGAATACACCTCATACCAGTCAGGTAGGCAATGTGGGTGCATCAGCAACTATTTATTATTT
>JACZTA010000053.1 GCA_022573915.1 Bacteroidota bacterium
GCTTCTTTGATCTTTTCCAGTTCTATGGATTTGTTGTTTAATGAAATATTACTCGTAACCGATCCTGAAAAGAGAAAAACGTCCTGTAGCACGACGCCGATATTTGAGCGTAGCGTATTAAGTTCGAAATCGCGAATATCTGTATCATCGATCTTAATAATACCTTTGTTTAGCTCATAAAACCTGCTGAGTACATTTATTATAGAAGTTTTTCCTGCACCCGTGGCACCTACGATAGCCAGGCTCTCACCTGCGTTCACATTGAAGGAGATATCCTTTAAAACATAATTGTCTTCATCGTAGGCGAACCAAACCTTATCGAAACTTATCTTTCCTTCCACATTTTCAGGCATATACTTTCCATTATTCTCGATAATCTCTTCGGTATCTAAAACTTTGAAGATCCTTTCGGATGCAACAATTCCCATCTGCAATGTCCCGAGCCGGTCGGCGATCATCCGGATAGGCCTGAACAACATATTGATATACAAGATGAATGCAATCAGAACCCCTATATCTTTTCCATTGATGACACCTCTTGAGCCCCACCATACCAGCAATCCTATAGAACAGGCGGTAAATATCTCGACCACAGGAAAGAAAATTGAATAATACCACACGGTGCGGAAGTTTGCTTTATAGAGTTTCTTATTGATGGCTTTGAATTTCTTCATCTCCTGTTTTTCCCGGCTGAAGATCTGTATGATGTTCATTCCCGTGATGTGTTCCTGTAAGAATCCATTGAGCGCAGATACCTGGTTGCGTACCTCGGTGAAGATTCCTTTAACTTTTTTTTGAAACAAATACGTGGAGTATATGAGCAGTGGGAAAACAGCCAGACTTATTAACGTCAGGCGCCAATCGACGTAAAACATGAATGCCATAACGGTGATCAAGACGAGTAGATCAGCGATTATAGCAATGAGGCCCTGAGAAAATATTTCGTTAACTGCCTCAACATCGTTAACAGTCCGTGTCGTTAACGTACCAATTGGTGTCCTGTCAAAAAACTTTAATCGCAGGCTCAGGATATGTTTGAAAACGGATACTCTTAAATCCCGCACGACTAATTGTCCCATCGTGGTAGTGGCGTATATCAGAAAGTATCTTAGGATCGATTCGACCAAAAGAATACCAATTAAAAGCATGGTCATATTCAACAGGCCGGTGAAATTATTTTTAAAGATAAATTCATCGACTGTGTACATGATCAGGAAGGGACGACATGGTCCAAGCAATGAGAGTAATATTGCCAGGAAAGCAGAAAAGTAAAACAGTTTCCGGTAAGGCAGAACACGCTTAAAGATCCTTCTAAAAGTGTGCAGTTTTTTAGGAACCGTTTCCGATGGTTGATTGGCGGTGGACATAGTCAAGCTCCGCGCTGTATATGGCTTAGGTTTGTAGTGTCAGGGACGGTACAGCCGGATATACCAATGAACTGCAGAGCCTCTTTGCAAAGACCCTGCAGGTTAGATTGTCTGGTATTAGCAATAAGAATTAAACGCACTTGTCAGATTTTGTGCGATCAATTCAGCCGGCCGGCCTTCTATCTCATGTCTTTCAATGAAATGCACCAATTTGCCGTCTTTGAATAAGGCGATAGAAGGAGAAGAGGGAGCAAAAGGAAGTAAGTAAGTTCTGGCCTGAGCGGTAGCTTCCGTATCAACCCCCGCAAAAACGGTCGTTAATCTATCCGGTTTCTTTTCGTTTTCAACGGCAATTTTTATACCCGGCCTGGCTGAACCAGCAGCACATCCGCACACCGAATTGATCATCATTAATACTGTTCCTTCTGAATTTTTCAAGACGTTGTCCACGTCTTCGGGAGTAATCAATTCTTCAAAACCGACCGTAGTCAATTCTTCTTTCATTGGCGCTACAAGTTCTTCTGGATACATAATGTTTTAATTTATTGTTTTTTTGTGTGATTTAAATTTTTGGGATTATAACATTCCCAGCTCTAGTTTAGCTGCTTCAGACATCATGGACTGATCCCAGGGAGGATCAAAAGTTAACTCTAATTTAACATCCTTCACATCCTCTATCATTCTAATTTTATTCTCAACCTCCAAAGGTAAAGATTCTGCTACAGGACAGGAGGGCGAAGTTAATGTCATTTGCACGTTTACTTTATTATCCATGTCAACTTTCACCTCGTATATCAAGCCAAGTGCGTAGATGTTCACGGGTATCTCCGGATCAAAACATCCCTCCAGGACTTTGATCACTTCATTCTGAACCTCAACAAAACTTTTCTTATCACTCATTTTTCTCTGTTGTAACAGTTTCTCCATCGTTATTTATTGCAGATTGCATGGTATGCCACGCTAAGGTCGCACATTTTACTCTTGTAGGGAATTCACGCACGCCTGCAAAAACTACCAATTTGCCTAAGGTCGCTTCATCATAGTCATGCTCTACAGTAATAAGAGTGCGAAATTTCTCAAAAAGTTCCCTGGCCTCCGTTTTATTCTTGCCTAATAGTAGTGTTGTCATGATAGAAGCGGATGCTTTTGAGATGGCGCAGCCCGAGCCATCGAAATGAATATCCTTTATTATCTCCCCATCCATTTCAATATATACGTTGATCTTATCGCCGCAGAGCGGATTGAATCCCTTCGCTTCGTGATCCGCATTTTCCAACGGACCAAAATTTCTTGGCGACTTGTTATGATCAAAGATCACCTCCTGATATAGATCATCCAATTGATTCATCATCCAAATAATTTTACCACTCGTTTGATCGATTTCACTAAACGGTCTATTTCTTCCTCTGTATTATAGAACGCGAATGAAGCACGGGAAGTTGCAGGAATCTGATATCTGTCCATAACCGGTTGTGTACAATGATGCCCTGACCTCACAGCGATACCTTCCCGGTCCAAAACCGTTCCTACATCATGAGGATGAATATTTTCCAAAACAAATGATAGTACAGAGGCTTTCCGGTCAGCTCTACCTATGATCCTTAGTTCCGGGATCTTCTCAACCTCGGCTGAAGCGTAGGTCAGCAACTGGCTTTCATATGCCGAGATAGCTGATAAGCCCAGTTTATTTACATAATTCAGCGCTTTCGCAAGACCAATTACCCCCGCGATGTTGGGCGTACCGGCTTCAAATTTATGTGGGATTGTATTGTATTCGGTTTTTTCAAAACTCACCGTACTGATCATCTCACCTCCGCCTTGATATGGAGGCATTTTTTCGAGGTGCATCTTTTTAGCATAAAGAACACCCACTCCTGTTGGGCCGTAAACCTTGTGCCCTGAAAAAGTATAGAAATCACAATCCATGTCCTGAACATCCACGGTAATATGCTGCACAGCCTGCGCTCCATCCACCAGGACCGGAATATTTTTTTCGTGCGCAAGGGTAACAATCTCTTTCATGGGGTTTATCGTTCCTAAAGAATTCGAGACATGAATTATCGAAACCAGTTTGGTTTTATCCGTTAGGAGTGATTTAAGTTCATCCATTTCCAACTCGCCACTATCGTTGATCGGAATTACCTTCAATTTTGCACCTGTTTTTTCACAAAGTAGTTGCCAGGGGACGATGTTTGAATGATGTTCCATGTTCGAGACAAGTATCTCATCTCCCTTACCTATATTTTCGATCCCGAAGGTAGAAGCCACTAAATTGATAGCTTCCGTAGTTCCTTTGACAAAGATGATCTCGCTACTCTCCGAAGCATTGATAAATTTCTGTGAGGTAACTCTTGCTGATTCATACGCCTCCGTTGCTTGTTGACTCAGGTAATGAATCCCTCTGTGAACGTTGCTATTAATGGTGGAATAAAACTCGGTAATCGCATTGATGACTACCTGTGGTTTTTGAGCAGTGGCAGCATTATCAAGGTACACCAGGGGTTTCCCATAGACATCCTGATTCAACGCCGGAAAATCCTTCCTGATACTTTCTACATCAAGCATATTCCCGGTTTTAGACTCTCTTCGATCGGATTCTATGACAGTGCTTTTTTCCATCTTAATTTAAACTTTAAGATAATCACCAAGCATCACCTTGATACTATCTCTCAGCGAGTCTATTTTTATTTTATCTACGATCTCGTTAGCAAACGCTTCCAGTAACATGGCTTTGGCATTTCCCGGACTAATACCTCGGGATTGCAAATAGAACATGGCCTCCATGTCGAGTTGTCCCGTTGTGGCGCCGTGTGAGCATTTTACATCATCGGCAAAGATCTCCAGTTGAGGTTTAGTATTTATCGTAGCTGTATCTGTCAAAAGCATATTCTTATTCGATTGAAAAGCATTGGTTTTCTGAGCATCCTGCCTCACCATGATCTTGCCATTAAAAACCCCTGTCGATCTATCATTTATAATGCCTTTGTACAGCTCATTACTTACACAGTTTGGTTTCACATGATCAACCAATGTGTGATTATCGATATGATTTCGATCCTTGGTCATAAACAATCCGAAGAGTTCTGTTTCGCTTCCTTCTTCTTGCAAAACAATATTCAAATTGTTTCTAATAAGTTTGCCCTGCATTGAAATAGTGTTGTTCGAATACTTACATGACGCAGATTGTACCACATTTGTTTCATTGAAAAGGACACTTTCATTAGGATCACTTTGGAATTTGAAATGTTCCACCCTGCTATTTTCGCCCACAAATATCTCACTTACCAAATTAGAGAAATTCATCCCGCTGCCCTCAGATCCAAAACTCTCAAGAAGTTTAACTTCTGTATTCTTTCCTGTGATTATTAAAATCCTGGGAAATGAAATCACGTTAGAATCTTTATTCTGTGAAATGAATTTAAAATGTATAATAGGTTCAACCATCGTATTATCCGGGATGTACACTAAGAAAGGATCGGATGCGTGCGCTGTATTTAACGCAACCATTGCATTGTCGTCGATATTTGTTAGCGCACCATACTTTGATTTAATCAGGCTAAAGACCTCATCATTGATCCTGGAAAACGTATCCAAAACAATCCCATCAGGTTTGAGACCTGTATCGGAGAGTTTAGAGGCGAAGTGGCCATTTATAAAAACCAGTTCGATTGAACGCTCTTTAAGGATGCTTGATGATGAATCAAACTTTTCAATTTGTTCAACTCCTGCTATCTCATAAGGAAGGTTAATGATTGAAGAGAGGCTTGTGTATTTCCAATCCTCGTTTCTTAGCGTCGGAAATCCCAGGCTGGAGAAGGATTTGATCGCTTTTTCTCTTAACGACGAGAAATTTGCACGTGCATTTTTGTCAACATGAAACTCTGTAACGAGCTTTTCCTGCAGATCTGTTATAGTTTCTAAAGCAACCATTAGCTAATTTTCCACCGCCTCTTTTGATAATTTTTTAATCCATTCATAACCTTTCTCTTCCAGTTCTAACGCAAGGCTCTTATCTCCGGATTTTACTATTCTGCCGTCATAGATCACGTGCACATAATCCGGTACGATATAGTTGAGTAAACGTTGATAGTGCGTGATAATAAGAAATGCTTTTTCGTCGGTTCGAAAATTATTAACACCTTCCGAAACTATTTTAAGTGCATCGATATCGAGTCCCGAATCTGTTTCGTCTAAAATGATCATGTCCGGATCCATCATAGTCATCTGAAAAATTTCATTTCTCTTTTTCTCTCCGCCTGAGAAGCCTTCATTGACCGCACGATTCAGGAACTCCAGGTCGATACCCATATTTTTCATTTTATCTTTTATCTCACTTAGAAAGTCCATCGCGTCGAGGGGTTCTAAATTTTTTGCCTTGCGTAATTCATTAATAGCTGATCTCATGAAATTAGCAATGCTCACTCCGGGAATCTCCACCGGATACTGAAAGGCAAGGAATATTCCTTGCTTTGCTCTTTGATCCGCAGGAAGTTCGAGCAGATCCTTTCCTTTATACAAAATCTCGCCTCCGGTAACCTCGTATTCTGGTCTTCCTGCGAGAACGGATGCTAAAGTACTTTTCCCGGAACCATTCGGCCCCATAATGGCGTGAAGTTCACCCGGATTCACTTCCAGATTTATCCCCTTTAAGATTTCTTTTCCTTCAATTGAAACTTTTAAGTCTTTAATACTGATCATGAAATTTGTTTTTCTTTGATAAAATTTAATTTTGGCAGAGCGAGGAAGGCGAGCTGGAGATACTCGAGGAGATTCTTATCCTACACTTCCTTCAAGACTAATACCCAGTAACTTCTGAGCTTCGACCGCAAACTCCATGGGAAGTTGCTTCATCACTTCCTTACAAAATCCGTTAACGATCATATTGGTAGCCTCCTCAGTTGCCAGCCCTCGCTGGTTGCAATAAAAAAGGATGTCCTCTTCGATCTTTGAAGTAGTGGCTTCATGTTCAACCTTTGAAGTGCTGTTATTGACCTCTATATATGGAAAAGTGTGCGCGCCACAGGTATCTCCCATAAGCAATGAGTCGCATTGTGAAAAATTTCTGGCATTCTCTGCCTTCTTCAAGATCCTCACTAATCCTCTATAACTATTGTTACTTTTTCCTGCAGAAATTCCTTTAGCGATGATCCTGCTCTTGGTATTTTTTCCAATATGGATCATCTTCGTACCCGTATCCGCCTGCTGATAATTATTGGTTACCGCAACGGAATAAAACTCACCAATTGAATTATCTCCCTTTAAGATAACCGAAGGGTACTTCCAGGTTATAGCTGCACCGGTTTCGACCTGAGTCCACGAAATCTTGGAATTATCTCCCTGACAAATTCCTCGCTTCGTAACAAAATTGTATATCCCGCCCACACCTTCTTTGTTTCCCGGATACCAGTTTTGAATGGTGGAGTATTTAACTTCTGCATCTTTATGAGCTATAATTTCAACTATCGCCGCATGTAATTGATTTTTATCACGCATAGGTGCTGTGCAGCCTTCAAGATAACTTACATAACTTCCTTCCTCTGCTATGATTAGTGTTCTTTCAAACTGACCTGTATTTGCCGCGTTGATCCTAAAATAAGTGGATAGCTCCATTGGACACCTGACGCCTTTAGGTATGTAACAGAAAGAGCCGTCGCTGAATACAGCTGAATTAAGGGCTGCAAAATAATTATCGGTATAGGGTACAACGGATCCTATGTATTGTTTTATCAGTTCTGGATGTTCTTGTACCGCATCACTGAATGAGCAGAAGATGATTCCCAATTCTCCAAGTTTAGCCTTGAAAGTTGTCGCTACAGATACACTATCCATCACTGCGTCAACAGCTACACCTGAGAGCTTTTTCTGTTCTTCAAGCGATATACCCAGCTTTTCAAACGTGCTTAATATCTCCGGATCCACCTCATCAAGGCTTTTCAAAGCCGCTTTTTGCTTTGGAGCTGCATAGTATATGGAATCCTGGTAGTCGATAGGCGGGAATTTGACATTCTGCCATTGGGGCTGCTTCATGGTAAGCCAGTATTTATAGGCTTTTAACCTCCACTCGAGCATAAACTCCGGTTCGTTCTTTTTAGAAGAAATGAGCTTAATTATATCCTCATTAAGTCCTTTTGGTGCTGTATCCATCTCAATGTCGGTTACAAACCCATATTTGTACTCTGCAGAGGTTATTTCTTCTAATATTTTGTTCTTAGCAGCCAATTTTAATCTTTATTTAGACTTATTTTAAATAAGAACGCAAAGATACAATTAATAAGTTCAAAATATTGAGATAATTCTAGTTTTAGAACTCAATATTAGGCGTTTAACATTAAACTTAACTGGAATGGAACTTAGTACTTAAATTCGTGCTGAATTGATTGTTTTTGGGCGTGTCCCCCTGTAGCAGACACGCTTGCGCGTGACACTACAGGGCGACCGGGCTGTTCGCTTCTCCGCCTACCTTGTTCCGCACGCTGTCGCTGAAGCTTTAGCGTAGGCGCCCGAATCCGCCAGCTGGCGGAGAAGGCGATGCCGGCGGATTCGCTTCCATCCCTCACGCAAGCTATTTGGAACTGCTTATCATAATGATGGAAACGAATACAGCTGATAGTTTATCGTTGACCGGATCTTGAAAAAAAATTATATTGCTCTGTGGAGGGGGGACTCCCTCCCTAATGGTATAACTTGATCGAGATTACCTCGCTTCGCTCTGCGATCTCTCTAGATAGGTGAGCAACCCGAAATGTCTGATTAGGAGATCGGCTTTCCTCAAGCTACAATCATCATTGAAAAACTACCTTGCCAAAAGTTATTATACTGTCATCACTCATCACTTTGTAAATATATATGCCACTTTCAAGTCCAGGTCTATGGAACTTAGTTTGACTCGTGTTAATGTTCTCCATTCTCTTAACCTCCTGTCCTAACAAGTTATAAAGAGTGAAGGTTAATTTTTTTTCTTTCAGCAATCGATCTGAAAGATAAAGGATTGAAGAAAAACTTATTGGATTTGGATAAATTTTAACTTCATCTTCAAGATAGATGTTGGGTTCCTCTACTAAGGATGAGATTGTACCGCAGGTATCAACGTAACTACCGCCATCCCATTTTGCTATATAGTTTAGCGTATCTCCATCTATTAAAGTAAAGCCGCCTCCAATAAATATTTCATTATTGTATACCTCGACTGTTCCAATATTATTATTCAAGATACTGCCTAAACCACACCATTCATTTCCATCCCACTTAGCTATGTGGTCCGCAACAACACCCCCTGCACCGGTAAAAACTCCAACTGCATATAGTTCATTATTGTGTATCACAAAGTCATATATTTGTCCATTTCCACCACTCATTCCCCCACCCACTTCAGACCAGGTATTTCCATCCCATTTGGCAATATAATTACCGGGATTACCATTAGCTTTAATAAAATACCCACCAACATATAATTCATTATTATAAACTTCAAATGTGTTTACCGCAGAGTTTCCAAAGAAACCATTTCCTACTTTTTCCCAATTTACTCCATTCCATTTGGCGATTTCGCGAATACCACCAATCTCAAAATTTCCACCAGCATATAATTCTCCTTTGTAGAATATAGTTGCTGCCACAAAATTCTCTAAACCAGTACCGATGTTCGACCAAGATGACCCATCCCAGATAGCTACCATGTTTGACAAAATTCCTCCTGCGGTATCAAAAGTGCCTACAACATATAATTTACCATTATAGACATTTAACCCGACTACAGCTCCGTTTATTCCCGTACCGACTGATTTCCAAGAATTGCCATCCCATTTAGAGATACCATTAAGTATAGCTCCACCCGCATATAATTCCCCATTGTATCTAGTAATAGCCAAAACAGGCCAGCCAGGTCCTGAACCCAATGCTGTCCAAGCAGTGCCATCCCATTTCGCAAGACCATTAACAGTATCACCATCTGCTGTAATAAAATTGCCGCCAACATACAATACACTATCTACGGTATCGCTGTACAATGTTCGCACTTGCACATTTACACCTGATTTTAATGGAAGCCAGTTTTGAGCAGTGCAATGAGTACAAATAAGGATATAAAGTATAAGGATTGATATTTTACGCATATACTTCAAAAGATACTTCTGCTAAATGCTACAGATTATTAAAATCACCCAACTTGATTTTACAATAACTCCAAAACCATTTTTTAAGTATCTCTCTCGTTACCTTTTTATTGAAAATGTTCTTATTTCGAAGTAGTTGAATTATCGAGCATCGCCAGGCGGAGCTCACCCATTGAGGTTTGGAAAAAATTAACTATGGCTCGCGAAGCTCACCTACGCTCCTCCTTTCAGTCGGAAATGCAGGTTCAACTATCGGGCATCGCCCGACGAAGCCTGCACTTGATAAAGCTATAATCCTACTGATTGAAGGCATACCACCATTCGCTCAGCCTGCCTTCGCCAAGGCTTCGGCAGGCGTAGTCGGGGTGGGGAGATTTGAACTCCCGACTTCTGGTCCCCCAGACCAGCGCGCTAACCGAGCTGCGCTACACCCCGCAAATAAGTTTGAGATTGGGTTTGAGTTTCCGTGTGCCTGCCCACCGTATCCGCCAGCTGGCGGATACGGTGAAGCATGAGTAATCCCTATCTCAATCAAGAAGCGAAGATATTAATAATAGTAGTCGTGTTCAAGTGAACACCGGCACTTTTCCCCAAATATGTCTTAATTTTGAACTCACTAAGTCACATCAAAATTTTTACATGGACTGGTTTAAAATTGCCGATGAAGCTGAATTGGAACGAAGATTGCCGGATGTAAACGCACTCTCCTCATTTGATCTTGGGGAAAGCTCAATATGCGTGGCGCGTTTGGAGGATGGCTATTATGCCGTTGCTGATATGTGTCCTCATGCAAGTGGTAGTTTGAGTGAAGGGGAGATTGATAGCAGGGAGAATATTGTTTGTCCCGTGCACCTGTATAAATTTAGTTTGAGAACCGGAATCAACACGAGTGGAGAGGATTATTTCCTCAAGAAATACCCGCTCAAACTTATGGAAGACGGTTATTATATTGGAATTGAGAAATGATCAAAGTAGATCGACGTACATATAACATTGAGGACATAGGAAAGATGCTGGATGGTGAAGCGCATCTGAATTCGCCTGAAATGGAAATTGAAACAATCCTGTTAGATAGCAGAAGTGCTCTTCTGAACGAAACCTCCCTATTCTTTGCAATCAGGGGAGAGCGTTGGAACGGGCATCATTTCATTAAGGAACTCTATGAAAAAGGTATTCGCAACTTTGTGGTAGATGAAGAGCTGCCTACCACGGACTATCGCCAGGCAAATTTTATCAAAGTTGATGACACACTCAGGGCATTGCAGGAATTAGGAAAACAACATAGAGCCAGGTTTGATATTCCGGTTTTGGGTATCACCGGAAGCAATGGTAAGACGGTGATCAAAGAATGGTTATTTCAGATCATGCGGGAGAAGTATCATATTGTCAGGAGTCCAAAGAGCTTTAATTCCCAGATAGGTGTTCCACTCTCTGTTTGGCAGATGAATGAGTTTCATGAGTTTGGAATTTTTGAAGCGGGTATCTCTACCACTGGTGAAATGGAGAAAATTGAAGCTGTTTTAAAACCAAATCTTGGCATTTTCACCAATATCGGTTCGGCCCACGATCAGGGGTTTGCAAACCGCGAGGAAAAAATTCAGGAAAAATTGATTCTCTTTAAAGGTGTCGATAAATTGATCTATTGTAAAGATTACAAAGATATCGATGAGGCCATTAGCAGTTTTAAATTTGATTCAGAAACCGTAAAGATAATATCATGGTCGGGCAAGGAAAAGGCAGATATTATTATAAAGAGTTCCAGGCAGCAAGATCATCGAACAACCATTACAATTAATTATAATAATTCGGATCATGAGTTTGAAGTTCCTTTTACTGATAAAGCATCCATCGAAAATGCATGTCATTGCATCTGCTTTCTTTTATCTATAGATTTTGATGTAAAAGAGATATCTCGCAGATCTTCAATTCTTGCCAGTGTTGCGATGCGACTGGAAATGAAGGAGGGAAAGAATAACTGTTCTCTTATAAATGATAGTTATAATTCAGACATAGGCTCACTGAACATTGCATTGGATTTTCTAAATCAACAACATCAGCACCGGACAAAGACACTCATCATCTCGGATATTCTGCAAAGCGGAAAACAATCTGAGGCTTTATATCTAGAGGTTGGAAAACTCCTGGAAAATAAGGGAATCGATAAAATGATTGGTATTGGGGAAGCGATCTCCACACAAAAAGATGTTTTTGAAAATAAGGGAATAGAAACTTCATTTTATGAATCCACCGCTGCATTCCTCGAACATTTGAACGAATTTAGCTTCAAGGACGAGACGATTCTGCTGAAAGGTGCCCGTGCGTTTGAATTTGAAAAGATCAGTAAATTACTAGAGAAGAAAGCTCATAAAACCGTTTTAGAAATAAATTTGAATGCCCTCGCCGACAACTTGAACTTTTACCGCTCTTTGCTGAAACCTGAAACAAAGATAATGGCCATGGTAAAAGCCTTCTCTTATGGTGGTGGCAGTTTCGAGATTGCAAATACTTTGCAATTTAACCGGGTAGATTATATTGCCGTTGCCTATGCTGACGAGGGAGCTGAGTTAAGAAGATCGGGTATCCATCTACCCATTGTGGTCATGAGTCCGGAAGAGCAAAGCTTTGACAGTCTTATTGCTCTCGATCTTGAACCGGTTATTTACACCGAACAATTATTAAAGAGTTTTCACAAAGCTTTGATTAATAGTTTGGGCGGGCCGAAAACAAACTATCCTGTCCATATTAAATTAGAAACCGGTATGCATCGTCTTGGATTTAATTCTGAGGAGATCACCGGGCTGCTCACATATTTAACCGGACAAGAGGAACTGCAGGTCAAATCAGTTTTTTCTCATCTGGCAGCTGGAGAAACTCCAGAGCAAGATGATTTTACGCATTCACAGTTTGAAAGTTTTCAAAGTTCAATGTCTCTTTTCAAAACTGAATTAGGCTATCCGGTGCTGGGACATATTCTTAATTCTGCCGGAATAGTGAGGTTCCCTGATTTCCAGTTCGAAATGGTGCGGATTGGTATAGGATTATATGGTATTGATACTTCTGGCACGCATAATGATAGGTTAAAAAATGTGAGCAGGTTGAAGACTACTATTACGCAAATAAAAACGGTAAAGAAAGGGGAGAGTGTGGGCTATGGCAGGAAAGCGATGATTGAAAAAGAGATGAAGGTTGGGGTAATAGGAATTGGGTACGCCGATGGCTTTAAAAGGCAACTGGGTAACGGACTGGGTGAAGTTTATGTAAACGGGCATATCACCAGGATAATCGGTAATATTTGTATGGATATGAGTATGATCGACCTGACAAACGTTGAGGCGCAAGAGGGTGATGAGGTACTAATCTTTGGGGAAGAAATGCCTATTCAGGCTATTGCTGCAAAATTGGAAACAATTCCATACGAGATATTAAGTACAATTTCGAGGCGGGTGAAAAGGGTGTATTATTACGAATAGTTAATTTTCTTTCCAGAACGACCGGTAAGGCTCACCTTTAATACCATTTAGTTCACTAATTAGATCTAATCTACCCCTCGTAACATTAACAATATACCATCTGTCGACACTATCGGGTAAATAAGATTCGATATATACATATTCCTTCTTTATTCTTTTTCTAAACGTGTAATTGTAATTGCCATCAACTGAATTGTTATTTATATTCAGACTGTCCCCATCAAATATCCATCTTTCTATATTGCTTGAGTCATAGGGAAGTCGAATCCATGTTCCTTCAATTCTATTGGGTACACTGCTAAACTCAAGACGACATGAATTTGAATTAAATATCAGCAGCATTAACCCTAATAAAATAATCGAAGTAAGTTTCATTTAATTTTCCTTCCAGAACAATCAAAGGATAGTTATTACTCTTTTACAAAGGATTTCTGATTAGCTCCCTGGATGCCGTTAAATTCCGCAACGATATAAAATTCATCCTTGTTGAGTTTCAGAATGGTCCACCTGTCAACGCTGAGCGGTAAATAGGATTCAACATAGAGCAGCTTCTTTGTTAGTTTATTTTGAATCGTATAATAATAAGTTTCATCCAAATTGTTGTTGGTTATGTTTACACTATCCGCATCAAAGAACCATCTTTCGGTATTGTTTGCGTCATAAGGAACCTCTACCCACGTTCCTTTGATTAATACCTTATCACGCTTGCAGGCACTTGAGCCAACAAGCAGCACCGCTAATACCAATAAAATAATTGAAGTTAATTTCATTTATTCATCCTTCCAGAACGTCCGGTGATAACCACTGTTCTTTTCATTCAACAAACTCAATAAATACAATTCCGTCTTGCTAACATGCACTACGTACCATCTATCTACTCCATCGGGAAGATATCCATCAATGATCACATAGTCCTTTGAGAAATTATTATCCACGATATAAGGAAAGGTAAAATCCAGCGTATTATTAAAGATTCGTACACTATCGCCATCAAATATCCAACGCTCTTCTTCACCTGCTTCAAAGGGTGTTCTTAACCAGCTACCTTCAAGCATCTTTGGTATGGGCTGCCAAAAATATGTATTGCAACTAATAAAATTAAAAGTCAGGAAAAGCAATAATAGCATTAAAACACGGGCCGTATTATTGATCATATTGATGTTAAGCTACTAGTTAAAACGAATTATTACAAATAGCTATTCCTTGACGACCCATGCAGATAGGACGCTAGTTGATTTTGATAAATGAGATCTGCGCATTGCCAATTCGAGGAGGATCTATGCTAGAGATGTAGAGCTCTTCTTTGTTGAGATTGACAATATGCCACTTTTCTATAGTGCTTATTTCAGGAATTCCTTCTAGTGGTGGAAGCGAAATAACAGTTGACAGAGTATGTTTTGTTAAACGGTTTTGGATCACATAGGGAGTCGTGTCCAGCTTACCTGTATCATTTAAAGTGATAAAGAGAGTGGAACCATCGAATCTAAATTTAATGATATCCGTGGTAGTTGGAATCACCACCCACGTACCCTTAATTTGCTTTTTCACGGGCTGAAAAATATACGTATGGCAGCCCCCAAGGGAGAAAATTAGTATGCCGAAAATGAACTTTCGCAACGATATGAATTTTGACATGGATGTGAGTGAAATAGTAGGATAGTACTAAAACGCTTTAAATATACTAATTAATATACGAGGTGCTTTTAAAATGATCTTAATATCGACCGGGTTGCAGTAAAGTTACCTTCAAATCTGTCGTTATGTTCCTCTTGTAATTTTTTTGCAAATTTCTTGAAATACTCGTCTAATTTCGATTCATTTTCGCAGAAATACAGGATCGTGTAAATCGAGATATTTTGATCAAGACTATCAATTCGTTCGTTAAAAATATGCCTTGAAAACGTACCAGTGGCCATCACAGCTGGGATATGCTGTTCTTTCATCCATTCAACCCAAGTAGTTTTGATGGACGCGTCTATTTCCACATTTACTTGATAAATCAACACTTTAAAGTATGCTTATTACACGAACTGCAAGAATAAGATATAGGAAGGAATTAATTGAATTTATCGCCTCTTAACAGGCGGAACTGTTTTCTTGCTTCTACGGTGTAAGTACTATCCGAATAATTAATCATCAGCTTTTGATACATTTGCAACGCCTGTTCCGGGTCATCAAGAGCATGATGATAAATATCTGCCAGCAGGAATAATGCATCATCCGCGTTAATGTCGAAGGTAAAATCTGTAATAATTAATTTTAATAATCTGATCGCCTCGTCGTAATTGTTTCTGGAGATATGGATCTTTGCTTTTTTAAAAGCAATATCATCAGCTAAAGTATGTCCTGGGAAAAGTAAAATAATTGAGTCAAGTTTATCAATTGCTTCATCGATCCTGTGTTGAAAAATTAAAAGATCTGATTGAGCATACATATGCAGCGGAGTCTTGATCGTATCCAGACCCAGGTTTTCAGTTATAAAGACGGACAAGTGTAGGGCATCATTTGCGATCAACTTTGATGTTGAAGCTTTGAGTATATCCAGCTGTGTTTGAGACCATTCAAATTCGCCCGTGTAATAAGATAGTCTTGCATTCCTATAACGTGCTTCATCACCCGTAGGGTCATCCTTAAACGCTTTGTCCACCTGGCTAAAGATGAGCATCGCTTCCCATGGTTCATTTTTAAACAAATAAACATCCCCGAGGTCCAGTTTACAACGCGCTTTGAATGTTTTATCTAAGCCGGGAAAACCAATTAGGTCTGTCAGGATCATAATAGCTCTGTCCGAATTGTTCAAATACAACGCTTCAAGTTGGGCAAGTTCTTGCAGTAGCGTTGCGGTATTATTGTTTTTGCCATATTCCTCGATCAGTCTTTCATAATCCTTTTCCAGCCTCAAAAGGTCTTCATTTGTATATCCAAAGGAATTTACGATACTCTCTTTACGAGTGCTCAGCAGTTCCATTCGGGCTGTTCTAACCAGATACCTTTCACCACTGCTAACTACGTACTCAAAAGCTATTATTGCAGCTTTGAAACTACCTTCTTCGACAAGGAATCGAGCAAACTTCAAAACTCGTGTGCCTTTTTCTTTTTTCCTCTTGTCGATCGACTTTACATGGATCAAGGCTTTTTCAAATTCGCGCTGTTGCACCAACGACCATACGAGCAATTCCAGAAAATCAACATTATCCGGACTCTTTTGAATCCGCTTATACAACTCTTCCTGCAAGAATCTGTAATTAACATCTTTGACCAGTGCATCCTGGAGTGTATTTCGGATCAGTTGCAGTTGAGCTCCGTCGAATTCAATAACATCCAGGTAGGTCGCGACCATCATAGGAATATCACCCTTATGCGCGTATAACTGACCTAATTCAAAATTGAACAGATTTTCGTTCTTTAGAATTTTCTGCCCTCTCAAATAAGTTTCTATAGCATAATCATACTCTCCTAAAAAAGCGAATGTAGTAGCCAAAACTTTCACATCACCTTCATGTTGGTTCAACGATTGAATAGTGGAGTTATACTGCTCTTTGGCCTTGTCAGGATTTCCTGCCTCTGCATAAACATAACCCAGGTCAACCCGGTAGGGGAGTTGTTTCTTAAACCTTTTAATCTGTTTCCTCACCATTTTTTCAGCCTTCTCATAATCCGAAAGTAACAATAAGGTGTTCAGGTACTTCTTGTAAATGATCTCCGAACCGGGAGTTTTATCCAGGAGCTTCTTATATAATGGTGCAGCCTTTTCATATTCTTCCTGCTCAAAATACTGATCGGCCAGAAGCTGATCCCTATTCTGCTGTGCGAAGAGATTTGATGTCAGAAAAATCAACGAAAGTATG
>JACZTA010000284.1 GCA_022573915.1 Bacteroidota bacterium
CCTGGGAGGAATGGCAAGAAGTTCCGTTTTAGCACTGGTAAAATTGATCGAAAAAAAACATTATCAAAATGGAGTGGCTCAAAACGCACTATGGGTATTGACAGACCAGGCTTCCATTACAAATATTACAGGCAAAGATTACGAGATGGTTCATGAACTCAGGCAATTTGTTTGCAACGCTACAGGGCGAAAGATGCCGCCTCCGTATGTAACGGAAGCCTCAAAACCGATTTATACTATTTCCGTTGAGGTGGAATATAGCTTGGAAGAGAATGGTTTGATCACAATCTTGTTATATGATCAGAACGGTAATATTATCAAAGAGCTTTTCCGGGATCGGTTCCATGATAAAGGAACTCACCGGTATAACTATGAAATGAATGGTATTAGCCTGCCCACCGATAACTACTATTTGAAACTTTACCAGGATGGGGTGCTTAAGCTCCAGATAAGGTCTATTCTTAAATAGATTTTAGGAATAGACAGTCAGCACCAAAGTTCTTTCATGCCTGTACGTGCGAAACTCGCAAAGATTAATCCCCTGCCAAACACCCAGGTTCAATTTACCGTTTGAAATGGGAATATTCAGTGAATTGCCCATCATGGCCGATTTAACATGTGATGGCATATCATCAGGGCCTTCTTCGGTATGGGTGTAATAATCTTCGCCGTCCGGAATCAGTTTATTCATGATCGCATTAAAATCGAATCGTACAGCGGGATCGGCATTCTCGTTGATCATCAACCCGGCAGAGGTATGCTTGATAAATATATTCAGCAGCCCTTTTTCCGGAAGCTCCGGAAGGGCATCAAGAACTTCGTCAGTGATAATATGGATCCCCCGCTCATATGCGGGTAAGGTGATCTCTTCCTGAGTGATCATTAAGTCGCTATTTAATCAAGACAAATCTCTCCTTGATCAACTGATCATCGAGCCTGATATTTATAAAATAACTTCCTGTTGGAAGACCACCGAGGTCCAAAACATATTCGTTGGAATTAATCCTCACAAAATTCACAGCCATTTCTCTACCTAATATATCGTGCACTGAAACCTGTTCTGCCGTCTCCACATTAAAATTCGCTGATAGATATAATTTATCTGCTACAGGGTTCGGATATAGTTTCATTGATCTATCTGATTTATTATTGATGGACACTAAAATAGGTACCTGTTTTATGAAAGTGTCCGTCCCGCATATATTTGTTGCATACAGGGTTACAGTGAAGCTTCCTCCGGATGTATACGTATGAGATGGATTTTGGAGCATTGAAGAATCGCCATCTCCGAAATCCAAAAACCATGAATCCGCCAATATAGATGAATCCAAAAAATTAATCGTAAGTGGTGGTGTAAATGAATTGCCAAAATGAGCCGTAGGCGGCGGACAACTATCACAAATAATGGTATTGATGAGTGCAGTGTCTATTACGATCATATTAAAATTGAAAGTGTCCATTCCCATGACACATATGCTGCTTGGGCAGGTGGTATCCGTTGTTGTTCCCACTTCAATTGCAAATTCCGCTAACTCAAAACAGGAGGTTACGAAATTCTCATCCGATTTGATTGTATGAATGTCTCCGCTCACGGTATCTAGAAGAAACCCATCACCAGTAACAGCTAATCCATTGTGCAGTACATTAACTACAGATCGGAAGACGGTACCTGCATATCTCTTTGCGCCCATCACAATACCATTGGAATCTATTGCTAAGAAATAGTCATTGGAACTGAGAACGTAGCAGTCCGTGCAACCGGCTATTAAATAACTACTATCCTGTCTTTCAATTACAGAAAAACCCACATTATCGGTCGAATCGCCATAAACGTATGTCCAGAGCGTATCTCCTTTTGCATCAGTTTTGATCACATAAATATCAGTATTAGCAGGGCCTGTCCCCCAACTGGTACCTTCTCCAACAATTAGTAATCCATTGCCGGCTGTTTCTATAACATCATATCCGTACTCAAAGCCTGAGCCTCCAAAGGTCTTGCTCCACAGCAAAGACCCCATTGAATCAACCTTGACCAAGTAAATATCATCATTTCCTGCTCCATAACTATCGGTAAATCCGGCTGCTACAAAACCGCCGTCCGATGTCATGATGACCGAACCACCCCAGTCATTTTGCGCGCCTCCAATTCGTTTGGTCCAAACTGTATCACCTGTTGAACTGATCTTCGCCATGAGAAGGTCGATATCTGTACCAGTATCATACTGACCGGTAACTACAAAATCACCTGCAGGTGTTTCTAACAACGAATTTGCCCAATCGTTTCCCACAGCCGAACCAAACATTGAGGACCACATTATACCCCCTGCGCTATCAAGTTTTACCAATAATGCCTCATTGGTACTACCATAATCAATTGTACCACAAAATGCATATCCGCCATCTTTAGTAGGTATAATGCCCCATCCTTCAATTGCGGCCCCGGTGTATACCTTTGACCACTCCGTCGTGCCAAAAGCATCCGTTTTAGTCACGTAAACATCTGAACTAATTGGGTTAAGACTCCAGCCATATCCCAGCTGGATAAAACCACCATCACTGGTTTGTTCTATTCCGGTTCCTACATCAGCGTTAACTCCATCTATGCTTTGCTGAAACATGTTCTGAGCCTGGCCTGTGACCGTTGCAATTAATATACACGCAATACAGACGATACTTTTTATCAATTTGCTGTTCATGAGTTTGAATTTAGCGGATGTCGAATAAAAATAAAGTTAACAGAAAATTACCATATAATCAGAGGAAAATAAAATGTCTATGGTACGGAAATATTCGATGAATTCAACCGAAAAATGACTGAATGGATCAGTCCTTGTTAACTAGTGCGTAAGCTTGTGTGATCACATCTTTCACCAGCGCATCGAGATCGTTTTTTGACCCTTCAACTTTTATATCTCCCATAGGCCGGGAGTCCAGGTATAACTTTGCTGTGACAATAACACCATTATTATCTATAAGGTATCTGCCTTTGATTGAATAAGTACCTTCATACTTTGAGACATCGGAAAAGACCAGGTCAATTAGGTCATCGCCAAAGGATATATCATATAAATTTTGATCGATAAGCGATGTGATTTGAAGGACATCAGCGTATTCATTTTGTTCCTGAAAATTACTTCTGATAAAAATGGGCTTCACTTCTTCAAGGTCAATATGCATCTCAGATGTTTTAATACCTATATCAAAACTATTACCACCAAAGGGGGTGGACACCACCGGCCTTTGAATTCCTCCTATGTCGCTAGCTAAATCCGGGACATGGTCGGCAGCATATTGGAATAATGTAGCAATATCTATTGATCCGTCTTGTTTTGGTACATCTCCATTAATACCATAGAGAATACTGTAAGTTAAAAGGCTCTGGCCATAATGACTCGCTTCATAACTAACCATATCAGCCGCAGATCCTGTGATGATGAACATTCCGGTCCTGTCTTTCATTCGTTCAAGTGCCCGGATCTGACTAGACGAGACATCCTTAGTGCTAGCCAATATATCTTCAACTAATTTGCCTGAAGCGCATGCATCAATGATCATCACTTGCTTCTGAGCAGGTATGGCTTTTATCCATTCGGTTAACTCATTCGTAGAAATTGCATACCTCTTCCTTATACCCGGATCAGTAAGGTCACCGCTCTCAATGTCCTTTGTGAGATAGTAGAACAATCCGTCGCTGCCTCCATAATTCACGCCATGGCCCGAGAAATAGATTAACAAAACATCTGACGCCCCTGCTTTGTCAGCGAAATCGTTGAATACATTTTCTATATTCTCCTTGGTAGGTTGCTGATCCTTATCCCTTTTTGATGTGGTGAGCACTTTCATAAAAACATGATCCTTCCCAAAAAGCCGATTAGCAGTCATTTCGATGGCCTTCGCCATCTTGTCTGCATCTTTATCCGCATACTTCAGATCAAGTTTGTCTCCCCTATAATCGGCAGTTCCAATAATGATGGCAAAGAGGTTTGTTGGTATGTTAGAATCAAGGGTTTTAGCTCTTTTACTGTGCTTTGTGATAACCGATTTCGAAGTTAGTTGGCTTGAAAGGTATCCCTCCTCGTTATAAGCTTTAACTGATATTTGATTCTTTTTTCCTGATATAAAATAATCCTTATAACGCTTCAATTTGATCTTGATAACCGGAGCTGAACCCGATTTTGTTTTCATGTGAGACCGGGCATCTTCGATCACTTCCTTACCGTTGATGAACACGCTGATCTTACCTATTCCTCCTTCCCGCTCGGTTAACTCAATATACATCACCTTTTTCCTGGATGAATCGT
>JACZTA010000054.1 GCA_022573915.1 Bacteroidota bacterium
AAGGAATTAATATCGTTAAAACAGAAAGGCTGCCGGTGCGCGGTTTTGTTTGTCTCGCAAAGGAGCGATACAATAAGTATTACCAGCAACGACGCTATCGACCCGGAATTTGGCGAATGGCTTCGTAAAGCTCATAAGGAGGGAGTGGAACTCTACGGATACAATTGCAGGGTCACCGCTTCATCCGTTTCGCTCAACCGCCAAATTAAAGCGCTGGCATAGCCGGATATTATTTCAGGAACGGGTCAAGGTCAGGGATCAAATACCAGACGGTTCCGCTCGTTATCCATTTTTGTTTGGTGATCAGAGTTCTCACCGTATTGCTTGGGGAAATGACCAGTTTATAGCGCATGGTCACTTCGGCTTCATTATAATCTGAATCTTTTTCAGGGGTCATGTGCGTTTGTTTAACAGGTTTGCCGTCTTTGAGGAAAACTATGCTAAGCATGACGCTGTCGCTGAAGGTCACCCTTTCTCGAACCTCGTCCGCCTGGATGTGATATTTTTCGAGATGCTTCGGTTCTACGAACGTTGCCCCCATGGCTCCCGAGTGAGTTTCGAATAGCACATTGTATTGCTTCATGATTCTCATGAGCTTGTCCGGAGATGGGCCGGTTTCCTCTTTCCATGTGGCGCACCCGGAAAAAATCAGGGCCGGGATAATAATAGTTATACTAGAAAACTTATGAACCAGTTTTGGTTTTTTTTGTTTTATAAAAATAAGTATATAATAAGATAATATAATAATCAAAAAGATGGATGTAATTACAGTTGGAATATATTCAAGAACTGTCATTTTCAAACAAATTGCTTATTTGCTTCTTTGGTGGTGCAAAACCAAGATGATGGTTTATTCGCAACTGCCTTGATGAAAGCTATACTGTTAGCTACTGCTAAAACAAGTCCCAGAGTAAATACCGAAAGGATAAAGTACGGAAATTCTCCCAATAGTTCATTCTTATACAAGGTAAAAAAACCTATAAAAATGAATCCTGCAGTAAATAAAAGTCTTGTCATAAGCGTTATAAAATCGCTTAGATTAATCAGCGTTGGTTCTCCAAGAAACCATGCACCAAATCCAGCCAATGTCATTATGAAAACAAATGGTGCAATTATATTTCCTAATGTAACAAATAGTATCATCATTTTTTGCTTTAAATTGAGTTCTTTCTTAATCAATATTTTATCTCCCGGCTTTAAGTTCTTTATTTGTTGTAAATCATCCGGAATCAAACAATTAAACGTGCTGTCATCCCACGATTTAACCTCCAACCATGCAATTTCTCCATCGCCAGTCGATTGCTCAACCAGAATGGTTTTAATAAAGGCTCCCCTCTTGTTTCTTTTAAAATGTTTATGGAAATACTCTAATGACATGCCCGAAAGGAACCGGCCGTATTGCAGATTATAATGATCAATTGCATTCGCATCATATTGCACATACAACGTGTCCTCGGGGATATCAAACTTTTCAATTAACTCACTTTCGTATGCACCTTGTGAGTCAAAAACTATCCCATACCCGAGAGATGTATACCAATATTCGCCGAAAGAAAAAAAGTATGCTATTATCGAAAATATTAATTCGCTTCTAACAGGCTTGTCATTCTGATAGGCGGGATTCCAAACTCTTAAAGTTTTAAAAATATTCAACATTTGCCTGGAGTCATGATATTCAAACTCCCTGAGTAGACTAATTCTGGTCAGGTACCCTCTTTCGCTAATATTTAACTTGATCACAACCACATCTCCAGGCGTTTCAAAGTCACTCTCTTTAAACACAAACCTTTTCGAAATTATCTGAAGAAGGGTGTCGTTTCCGCGATAGAACGATGGTTTAGAATCAACGGAGCCGCTTGTCTCAGGCCGAAACAATAACCCAAGCAGCATAAAGATGATCAATGATCTGATTTGGATTTTCATCGCCTACTATTTATACTCATAGTGAATCCGGAACAAATTACTGTTTTATCACATGTAACCTTGTTTCAAATTCATCCATGACTACGGATAGTAAAAAGACACCGGGGTTTCCGGGTATATCGAGGATAATGATATTTGAATTCTCCCCGGAGGTTGAAGAGATCAATTTACCTGACCAATCAAACAGGTCAACGGAAATATGTTTGTAAGTAGAACCAAAAGAAAGCGTCACTTGTCCTGAATTAGGATTTGGGTAAACGCTTATTTGAAATTCTTGACTATAATCGGCAAACCCCAAACCGGTTATCGCATAACATGCCGATGTATCCGTGCAACCGAGCTCAGTGACTATCACCGCATAACTTCCATTAAAAGTTGCCGTAAAACCTTGATTCGTCTCCCCATTCAGGAGACTGAAATTACTGTCGCAGTTCAACCATTGGTATGCAGCGCCAATTGCATTTGAACTTAATGTTTCTCCAGTTACCGTTACTGTGGTGTCTACAGTTGTTACATTAACTCTCACAGAATCTTTTGCTGTGAAACAGCTCGTTTCACTTCTAACTTCTACCCAATAAGTTTCTGATTGTACAGGGTAAACAATAGGATTTGCAAGTTTTCGATCATTGATCGAATCACCCTCATACCAATAATAGCCATCACCACCACTCACATTTAGCTGAAACTGACTACCAAGACAAATTGTGGTATCCTGCGTGTTAAAAGAAATAACCGGAGGTATGGTCGTATCGCATTGTATCACATTAACCTGTGATCCTAAAATTGTGGTATCGTGAATTGTTACCCAAGCATCGTTCGTTATTATAGGTGGATTATAGTCAAAATATATTGCAGCAGTATTATGGATTTCTGTATTTATAGACAAAGTATCAAAGGGTGCTATTTTAAATTTCAGATAGCCTTGGCTGTTTAATGGATCAGTAAAGCTATCAATGAGATTTATTTTATTAAAAAAGAAATTTAAAATAACCCTTCCTTTTCCACCTACACTAAGTTTATATGCGTGGGAAGCCAAGCCGAACTGAATAGTGGAAATATCCAACTGCTCCGGAAGAGTATCTACAACTACCACTTTGTAAGCCGTATCATTACCCGTATTTTGAAATCTTACTACATAATCGAGTAATGTTCCTGGTTTGATATAATTTTTTGCTGTCAATCCTTCCGGACTTACTCTTTTATCGTTTGGATCATAGCTGTTTAAAATAGGTAACCATTCTATTTCTCTAGCCAGATCCAGATCGTTCGCGTATTGTTGATTGACGAAACCAACTGGGGAGCTACCGATTGTGTCACACGGTTCTACCACAGCAACCGGGGTACTTTTTCCAGGATGTCCAGGTCGTTGATCGGCTTCAACACGAATGGTCTCTCCGGCAGATTTCAGTTGAAGAATCATACTGTCGGTACCGACCAATTTAAACGAATCAGAATGAATAAGTTGTCCGTTTGCATAAATACGATAATTGCTTTTACCTGACATGTCACCAACGCCAAAACCTCCCGTATTGACAATTACAACCTGCACAATGGTATCGTTTACACAACTCACACTTATATCAACGTTGCTGGTATCCCACCCCGTATTAGCAGTATCCAAGCTATGAATAACACTATTAACAGGTGTTATCCATGCTTCAGTACAAACCGTTAAGCCACCAATGTTGTTTAAACATTTAACACTATCAACTATTTTGATTGTATTACAATCACCTGCCTTTAATGTGTCTATATCAAATATATAATCTCCTAAGCTGTCTACTGTAAAAGCTTTATCAGCACTTATCACACTGACATAATAAGGAAATTTAACATGCACTTTAACTCCCGTAGTATCTCCATAGCCTTGATTACAATATTGAATTGTTGTAATACTTTTTTCACACCTTCTTCGCCTGTTACTTGCAATATCTATGCTCAGATACGCACACACTACCACGCTATTGGAGAACTTTAGGCCTGACGTATCTTGATGTATGCTGTCTAAAACTACTGTATGATAGGCAGGAGTGGAAGGACAATTTTGTTTGGTAATTAATCTTTTAAAATCAGGTATAACCTGTTCCACCTTGTACGTTCCTGAGTCAATATAAATAGTAAAATCGCCAGCAGAATTGGTACTCCCATAATAACCGTATGGCATTGCTCTAACCAGTGCATTGTTCAACCCTGTATCATTGGAGTCAATCATACAGTTTATATTAATATCTCTATAGATTGTACCATTAATTTGGTTAGGAAAGGGCCTGTATCTAAATATGTATCCAGAACCAGCATCTGTTAGCGTATTACCACCGCTGGCATCATCATCTTCTGAATATGCCCCAAATATTGCATGAGTCGAACTGCTGGCAACTCTAAAACCAAATCGGTCGCCTACCTCACGATCAAATGGGACTATTTTTCTAACCTCTTTCCAAATTCCATTGCTATCTCTTTTAAAAGCATAAGCAGAACCAGCAGTGTCCAGTGAATCTGCACCTAATTCGTCTTCTCCTTGTGCACCTACAAAAGCATAATTTCCACTTATGGAAACTGAGTAACCAAATGTATCATAAAAGTCTCTGTCGGATGATACAAGTTTTTGAACCTCATTCCAATTACCAGCACTATCTCTCTCAAATATATAAGCTGATCCGGCTGCATATAAGGAATTTCCACCTAACGCATCTTCACTCTCCATCCAGGCGCCAACTATGATATAATCACCACTAATTGACAATGATTGGCTAAAATAATCTGCAGAATCTCTGTCAGAAGCAACAATTTTTTGAACCTCGTTCCAGACTCCATTTCCATTTCTTTCAAAAACATATGCTGAACCTGCACATAACTGAGTGTTTCCACCAGATGTATCTTCATCCTCCTCAAGAGCCCCTACAACCAGATAGTTACCATCAATAGCCACGGTATACCCAAAATAATCAAATGGAGCTCTATCAGATGCAACAATTTTTTGCACTTCATTCCAGGTGCCGTTGCTATCCCTTTCAAAAATATAGGCTGAACCCGCTTCAACTAGTGTATTCATCTCTGAGGTGTCCTCGTCTTCACCTTGGGCACCAATTAATGCATAATTACCACTAATGGAAACAGCACATCCAAAAACGTCTCCACCTCCCCTGGTAGAAGCAGCTATTTTTTGCACCTGATTCCAGTTTCCAGCGCTGTCACGTTCAAATATATAGGCTGAACCGGCCATTCCAAGAGAATTACCTCCGGAAGTATCCTGTGCATCAAACCATGCTCCGACAATAATGAAGTTATTGCTGATGGCTACGGAATGGCCAAATTCGTCATTGACCGACCGGTCAGAGGCAACCAATTTTTGAACCTCAGTCCAACTTCCGGATCCTGCACGCTCAAAAACATAAGCAGAACCAGAATGAGATTTTGCACTTCCTCCGGAAGTATCATGCTGTTCATAGTGAGCACCGAAAACAGCATGATTGCCACTTATACCATTTGAATACCCAAACTCATCACCTGCTTCCCTGTCTGAGGCTACATTTTTACGTGCCTGTTGGATAAATTCAACTTCATTCTGAGCATACCCTATGCTTACAACTAATAAAAGTTGTGTAAAGCAAAATATTTTTTTTATTCTCGAATGGTAACTTGAAATCACAATATTATTTTTATCAATGGCTCAGGTCATCTAAAATTAAATAAATTTATAATAAGTATCGTATCGGTGTTCTAAATCTTGTTAATGCGTAGCCGTTTTGCATTTCCTGCTTGCAGGCAGGCAAGTAAATTTTTACTTTTGAATTAATTATGATCCGTACCATAATAGTTGACGATGATAAATTGAGCAGGGATGCCCTGCAGCATCTGCTCAAACAACATTGCAAAAACATTTCAGTAATTGCAGAGGCTGACTCTGCAAAGGCGGTCATCAATGAAGTGAACAAACATGGCCCTGAACTGGCCTTTCTGGATATTGAAATGCCCGGATCAGATGGGTTTCAGTTCCTGGAACAATTGCCCGAAATCAATTTTGAAATAATCTTTACCACCTCAAGAAATGATCTTGCACTCAAAGCCTTCCGCTATGCTGCGATCGACTATCTGACAAAGCCGGTTAAACCGCAGGAATTAAAATCTGCCGTGACTAAGGTAGAAGAAAAATTGAGCTCGACACTGGATAAGGATAAGTTTAGAATACTATTGGAGAACCTCAAGATCACCAACAACAGTAACGAACAGAAGATTGCCTTGCCTATCTCTGACGGATTGGTATTTGTCAAGGTGAAAAATATTGTTCGGTGCGAAGCTTCTGAACAATATACATATGTGTACATCAAGGATCAGGAGAAGTTACTGGTATCAAGAATCCTGAAAGAATTCGAAACGTTGTTATCAGATTTTAGCTTTTTCAGAGTGCATCATACTCATCTCATCAACCTCGAGCATATCGATAAGTACATTCGTATAGGCGGCGACCACGTCGTAATGGAAGGGGGCGACAAGATCCCTATCTCCAGGAGAAGAAAGGATAGTTTTGTAAAGAAGCTTGTGGAATTATAAGCCCTGCACGCGAGATATAAACCCACACCCACCACTTATACATCCATTTCAACCGGTTATATACGCGCTGTTGCGATAGCCCTGATGGCAGTATATATTCACATCATTATGAAACAAAAGGAACCATACATGATCACGACGTAACTAACCCTGCTATTCAGTTGTCAAGTGACATAGAATGGCAAAGCAAACCATCGGCTACACGGGTGGAAGTTTTTAGTTTCGAACTTTCAAAAATCAGGAGGAAATAATTATGAAAAACTTAATGAAAATAAACGCTTACAAAATCCTCAGTACATGTGTGCTGGTTGCGATCCTTTCAATTGGAATGGGAAATGAGGCTTATGCACAAAAAACAGCCGATGCCGATGGATCTCTAAATGACGAAAAGAGTTCATCAGAAAGCCTGTTCCTGGTTATTGTGTACGATGGATCGAATGATAAGCAAACTGAAAAAGCTGTTCAAACTTTGATCAGCTGTGGATGCGAACCGGTTAGTGAGATTTCAGTAAATCAATACTTCTGCACTGAGTCTGAACTAAAATGCGCAATTGGGAACGGTAAAAAGTCACCTTATGATTACACCCGGATCGATTAAAACATGCTGAGATTAGGCCCCCGGCAAATGATCTGACAGTTAGGTCTAGGTAACTGTAGCCGTAATGGTTCTTAGTAGCTCTCCAGGGAAGGCAGATCGCTCTGCTTTTCCGGAGAGTGAATTTTTTTAGTCAGTTAGAGCCTGCAACACACATAGTATAGTACAATCGGCGATCGCCTGTACAGCATACTCAACGCTGTATCCATCCTCACTATAGATCTTGATCTTTCTCACCGTCCAATTAAAGTACTCCAATGGAATCCTGGTATCACGCAACGCCTCCTGCAACTCAGTTTCCGCAGCTACCCAAGCTAGTTGATCTTCTCTTTTACCCAGATCAGGCCTCGAATCCTTACTCGGATAAGTAACAGTCCATACCACAGGTACTCTAAATTCTCTCACATACTCGTCACCCGGCCATCGCGGAGCTGCACGGCTCAAAGCATCTTCCCAGTCGATATGATAATTGGAATAACGCTGCGCCAACTGGTCTGCCAGTTTAATCTCAGCAGGCTTCTGATTTGTGGGGTAAAATGCATACCAATAATTTGCCTGGTACCGCCTGAAATTTTCCGGCCGCCCATTATAATCGTCTGATTCATAAAAAATAAAATAAAGCGAAGAGCTTACTGCGGGAGGCTCATCCCCGCCAAATGCGGTGCTTACCTTTCTAAGCAGTGGTTTGTTCTTACCTAATCCACACCCGTGAATGATCATATCTGTCCGCCGATCGATGATGCCGGGAGGAAGATGTACAAACGAACCATTGTTAATTGCTTCTTCTATGGATTTGATACTTGCCCTTTTGCCATTAGGTACTACTGGTACTCCCATATCACTCCACTCATTACTGTGCACGACCAAATTGATCAGGCCCCAGGGCTGGCCGCTTCCGGATGGGTTATTCTCCAGGTAATTTTTAACCGACAGTAGCGACCTGCAGGAATCAATCACATATTCGGTTCTGTCTTCCTCGTTAAACCTGTAATACTTGAGTGCTTCATTATAATATGGATTCGCCGGATCATGATCCTCCCCAAGGATAAATGTGATGCTTTCCCGCGCAGGAAATGCCTCCGCAGTTTGAACATCAGAATGTCTTGGTGGAATCTCAATCTTTCTAAATGTTCTGAAGTAACTCTCCTTATTAACCTGGATAACCAGTCGGCAGAGAATCACCAGAAAAGAAACTATTAGAAGGAACGCCAATCCTTTCAGTGATATGTTTGCCTGGTCTTTCACGGGGAAATTATCAATGGCAACCGGACTACAGTTGGTTTTGTAAAGCCTAGCCCTGAGAATTCCCATTCGCTGACTCTGTCAATTATTAATTCTCTGTTCTTCTTCAACAATTTATCGCCCAGAATATTAACTGACAAAACCTTTCCTGAAGCATCCAATACAATGACTAACTGAATCTCAACGGAGTCTGAGATAATTCGCATCTTAGAACGTAGATAGCTCTCCAGATCAGCAAGCTTCAGTTCAATTGCTTTATCGAGCTTGCCACTTAGCTCCGCGGAGCAATCTGCACTGATCTCACCTTTAGTCACTAACACGGTGGAAGAATATTTTGGTAATTCCGGAGTATATACTGATATAGAATCAGGAAGTGTTTTTCCTCCTGTTTTAGGAAGTACTTCGAGTTCGTCTGTTGAAAAGTTGCTTAGCTTAATCGTCATATCTTTACTGTAAAGAGTTTTTTTATACATCCTGGCACCACTTGATATCGATCTGCTACCTGTCACCGCCACACCAAATCCAACTGCCGAATTCGAAACACCCTGAGGCAATGGCAGAGGTTGGTCTACCTTAATTCCCGGTACACTATCATTTGCGATCACTTCATCATCTATTGCAATAAAGGATGTGTACGCAGTCATGAGGTTGTAATCTAATCCAAGCTTAGTGATCCCTGCGATCAACTCGTCTGTCTTTCCGAGATGGTTAAAATCATCCATCATGCTGATCTTTTCCCTGGCCCATAAGTAGCGAAGGGCAGCATTTCTAAGTTTGGGTTTATTCTCAGCTACGTCAAATTTCGAAACGAAATCACCTTCTCCGGAAACACCTTTTATAGTGATGGTACCGGAAGGATCTCCTTTCCATTTACCAAAAATAATGATTGGACGTGCAGCCAGTACATCAGGAATAGAGATCGGCTCCATATCATATGCCTGGAAGCTTCCAAAATCTACTTCAATGTCCGTCAGTACGGGAGAACTAATATACTTTCTGAATTTATCAGCGAAAGCCGGAGCGGTATATTTATCTTTCACGATCATTGGCAGGGTGTGGCCAAACTTGGCTATTCCCTCAATCAAATAGCGATTCACGCTTGAACCAATTCCAAAGGCAAACATGTTTGCTTCATTCAAATTATTGCGAATGGTTTCGAATGTTCGTTTTTCGACGGTCACGTAGCCGTCGGTTACAATAACGAAAGATCGTGACATTCCATCGGCATGAGGAAGCGCCAACGCCCTGTTCATCGCAGAAAGTAACTCTGTTCCGCCGCCACCATAATGACTACCGATAAAGTTTAAAGCCATCTTGAGATTTGCCTTTGTGGCGTCAACTGATTTGGGTGCCATCACCGAGGAACTGCCGGCAAAGAGCAATACATTAAATTTATCCTTAGGCCGGAGGTTAACAATAAGATCCCGCATCAATTTTTTTGAAACATCCAGGGGAAATCCGCTCATCGAACCGGATATATCGACAATGAAAACATATTCACGTGCAGGAATATTGCTCAGCTCTACTGTCTTAGGTGGTTGTACCATTAACAAAAAGAAATTCTCATCTCCATGCTCATACAGTAGTAGTCCTGATTCGATCTCGTCGCCTGCTAGCCTGTAATCCAGGATATAGTCCCTGTTTCCGCCAAAGGACTCCGATTCACCCAGTTTAATAACGGCGGAGGTAATATCCTCAAAATTCACATCCACTTTATGTGTACCACAGTTAAGACTTTTAATTGGCATACCGGCGTCGATGAACACATTCAGATCAAACAGATATGTTGGGAGAACACCTTCCTTTGTATAAGGAATTTCACCCGTTGGAGAAGGTGAACCAACAAACTGATCGTCAGTGGATGCCACCACAGCCGGTTGGCCTGTGTATCTTGGGCCCACCACGGTTGGATAAACGAACTCATATTTTCCATCATCGGGAACCAGCAGTTCGGTGTATCTTAATACCACCTTGATAACATCACCGGGCTGAATGTTGGCCACGTTCATTTGAAACACATTGGGACGGTGCTGCTCAAGTAATGTAGCTCGTTTTCCGGCTGCAACAGCTAGCTGATACTCCTGCCGGGCTTTTTCCTTTTCCCGTATTTCTGCAGTAATGGTTCTGGAACCTATTACCATTTGAAGTCCAAAGATGGCTGCTCTTGTGGAGGCAGGGAAGACGTAAATTGCTTCAATCGGGTTTTTACCTTTGTTTTCATATACCTGCGTGACAGTTACTTCTGCTATCACACCTGCAATGTTTACTTTAACATCCGTTGATTTTAAGGGAAGTTGATCTACAGCAGGATTATCGCTTTTTATAAAAAAATAGGGGGACAGGGTTTTGTCATCGGTCGTAACCGCCGACGCTGCGAAAATGTTTGCGAATAATAATAAGACGATGATTGCTGTAATGCTGAAAAAGCTTTGTAAATTTTTCATGGGAACCTCCACTTTTGTTAGATGAACAAATCGAATAAGGGGAGGTACTGCTGATAAGCGATGACTTTTAAGTCGATTGTTGAATAAATTCGAATCTCATGCTCTCCTCCATCTCTATTCTTTCAATTTCTTTTGAGCCCCTACCTATTCTTGGCAAGGGCTCATAGTCCTTAGATGCAAAAAATTGAAATTTCCACAAACAAAATTTAAGGTCAAACTCTTAGCCCGGCGTTTTCTCATCTAAGAGGCGTTCTTTCCCGGAAGTTTGTTCGTGATTTATTTAATTAAAAATATCTTAAATGTTAAAAAATAATATTCTATTTTCTTATATTTAGTCTTCATAGAACCTGCTCACCGGCTCTTATTATTGTTTTTCATTCACGCGCCATGGTATCTTACACTAGACTTGGCGTGTTTTGAAGACAGTACACCTGCACTTTTACTAAATTGATTAATAGTAAATCGTTAAGCGATTCACTGATCGCAGAGCGCTATCCATTTTTTGGGTTCAGTTGCTAATCAGATGAATTGTCTTAATGGACCATTATAAAAAATCCATTTTTTAAAACCTTAAATAATTTATTATGAAAAACTTAAAATTACTTTTAGCACTTATGTGCATGCTCATAATTACCCAACATGAGAGTTATGGGCAATTTCAACAAACGTATGGAGGTCCTGGTAACGATGAGGCAAACTCCGTACTGGTAACTCCCAATGGCTTCGCGGTTCTGGGTTCCACTTTTAGTTTTGGCGCCGGTGCAGATGATGCTTACTTTCTATCCGTAGACGGTAACGGTAACCTGCTTAGTTCCAGGGCAATAGGCGGGAACAGGAGAGATAGAGGTTTTGGCATGCTGCCTTCGGTTAATGCAAGTAATCCGGGAGGGTTCTACTTATCTTTCTATATGCTTAATTATCCCGCGGCCTCCAGCTTTACGAGTGGAAACCAGGATATTCATATTGTCGAAGTAGATGCGTCGGGTAACATCATCGCGGGTGTTTACCCGCAAGTTTACGGACTCGGCGGGGCCGAGTATGGCAGACAATTACAACTGGGCGCGGGTAACAGGATGATTGTAATGGGTTATGTCAATAGCTACGGTGCAGGGAATAACGATTTCGGTATGTTACAACTTAATATCAATACCGGTAATATCATTAACCATAATGTATATGGTAATGTTGCTAATGATTTTCCACATGATTTCGTCATAACTAACACCAATCAAATGGTAATTGCAGGTTACCGTAGAAATTATGCAGGTCAGCCGGATAGGAATGGTTACCTGGTTCGTACCACTGTAAACGGTGGCTTTATTTGGGGACGCCGCTTTGATGAAGCTAGTGCAGGTATTTCAAATGAGGTCTTCGATGCGGTAGAACAAATTCTTCCCAGCGCCGGTATTATCCCTGGCTTTGCTATTGGAGGCCGCTCTGATTTTCCAGCGACGAGCCAGTTGAGCAACCACAGTTTTATCTTTCTAAGAACCAATAATGCGGGTTTTTACCTTCCGGGTACCGGACGTATGTATGGGGGTACCGGAATAGACATCATGCGCGGTATGATCCGAACCAACGACGATGGTTTCGCTATGGTCGGCACGACCACCAGCTTTGGTAACGGAGGCATGGATATCCTGCTGATCAAAATAGACTTTAATGGGAACCTGCAATGGGCACGTACCTATGGTGGAGCCGGAACAGAAACCCTTACAGGCTCAACAGGGCTTGCGATTCAGGAAATTGGCACCGGGGGTTATATAATTGCCGGAACTACAAATAGCTTTAGCTTATTAGGCGATAACGATGCGTATCTGATCAGGACTGACGTTAACGGGTTTTCGACGCCCGATCCTAATTGCGAAACGTCACCAAATGTACAAGTAGGTCCAATAGATTTTACTGTTTTTACAACGGGGTTTCCGAATGCCGCCAATCTTAATACCAAAATTCCGCAAGATAATATTGTGAGCCCTCCCACTATTGCAACACCACAATGTTATTCGTGCTTCGCGGATACCTCATCGTTATATCTGAATATAGGAACGATAACCTATGGAGGTACTGATTATATAGTATGGCCACATAAGGTTTATGTTTCAGGAACTGTGTCGGTTACAGGTAGCGCCACTTTGGATATTTCTGAATCGGATATCGTTTTCTCCCCGAATGGTGAGATCGTGTTTAGCGCCAACTCCATGGGCCGTATCAATAATTCGGTGCTTCGCCCATGTAACAAACCAGATATCTGGCTCGGAATCGATTTTACCGATCAGAGTAGCGGACTCGTACATGAAACGCTGATAAAACAGGCTGAGGAGGGTTTGTACATAGATACTGAAGAAGCAGTTAAGATCACCAATAATGAGTTCATGAATTGTCAAGTCGGTATTGAGTTCAATGCCGCCGGCTTTACGGGTGGTGCCACTGGCGGATATGAGGAAGGTGTGACAGGTAATACATTCTACCTCGATAACCAACATCCTGATTACAGTAGCTCAAGCTTCTTTGGAATCCAATCCTTTGGGACACCACATGAGGGTATATTTGGACAAAATGATTTCGTTTATTCATCTGCGCTTCCAAACACAACTGATCAGTTTACAGGTATCTTCCTTGACAAGGGCCAGATGATAGCCATCAGCAATACTTTTACCAATGTGTACAGGGCGGTGGATGTGAATGGACCTAGTGGAGGCGTGACCATTGAAGACAATGAGATTGATTATAGCGCCGGGACATACACTCAATTGTTTCCTATTAGGGTAACCAATAACTTCCTCGGGACACCGGTTTTGATAGAGGGTAACGAGCTTTCATTCACAACTTCTAATTTTACCAATGCTCCTAATTCGGCTATCTTCCTGGGCAATGTTAGTAACATTGTTGTTTCGAGAAATTTGATTGAAGGTTTTAATATTGGTATTAGTGTTAACCAAGCAAGAAGTATTTCTATTATCGATAACGTTATACAGCACCCTGACGACGGTGGTGGGCCTGTGATCGGAATTGATGTAGTTGATGGTAATGCCGGGACGCTTATCATTGGTAATTATATCAGGATGAATCTCTTGCAAGGTGACATCGGAATCCGCACAACCTTCAACAGTACTATATCATCCTACGTTGGCAACGTTTATGACGATAATTGCATTTACGACACCGAGGTTGCTATGCAGTTTGATAATGTCTCGGGTGGAACGGCGATTCAGTTACCACTTATCAGGAATAATTATATGTACAATTATTCCGGTTATGGTATTCTGAGCAATTCCTGGGAAGGTGTTATCGGTACGTCATGCGCATCCTACCCTACTAATGTGAGTAAGAACTCGTTTGTAAGTAACTTCTTACCACCTGTGTTTGGTACGGCATTCGATATAGCGTTTTTCCCAACATCAACTTTTGGTGCGATCACAGCAACCGGAAACTCCAGTAATCTGGCGATCACTTTTCCATCAGTATTGGTCAACACAAGCTGTAATACGAGTTCAACAGTTGCTTGCGGAAACCATATTGGAAATGGAGAAACCGGTAAACGTACGGGTATTATAGTGTTGAAGCAATATCTCAAGAATCATTTCAAGGATCATTATCCATTTGAGATCAAGGGTTATCAGATCAGTCTTGCTTCAAATTACCTTGATATTATTAGCAAATCACCGGCTGCGTATGGCCCAACCGAATTGACTGCAATGGTTTATGCTTTGGGAGAAAACGCCAGTTTTGCAGAAATGGATAAGCTATACAATGCTATCATGTCTAACCATCTTTTATCAGGTAATGACTTGAAATGGTTGACTTATGCATATTTTTCTGCAAAAGAAGATCTTGAGGCAAGCAGGGTTGTATTGGATGACATCCAATCTGAGAATCTTGACGAGACCGAAAAGATCATTGTAGAACAGATCAGTTTGGATTATATAATGAACGGTAAGATCCTCTCAGACATCAATTATGAGGAAAAACAGTTGCTGAGAGGAATTGATGATCGAAGAGGAATGTTCGCTTCTGATGCGAGAGACCTTCTTCAACTTGCACTCGGAGAACATGATTATATCTTCCCAACTTTGAAGGATATTGCCGTGCCACCTGCGCCGGAGCATGCGCGCGAGTTGATGGGAGCCAATAAGATCCAGTGTTATCCGAATCCTGCGGTTGATCAGTTAGTCATTACTTATTTTACCGAGAATTATGATCAAGGTAGCGTTCGCGTTTATGATGTAGTCGGAAAACTTGCTATGGAACTATCTGTAAATGATAATGACGGAATTATCACGTTGGATATTTCCGGTTTGAAAAGCGGTGTATATTTGGTCAGGTTGGTTAATGAAAATAACATGATCGAGTCGACGAAGTTTGTCAAACAATGATCTATCTCAGCATTTGATTATTTAGTTATTTAATTATTCAAAACCCCGGGGTGCGTTCAAACACTTCGGGGTTTTTTTATAACCAACTAACGCTTCACTTCCAACACGCGCATGGTGGTGTTCCATTCATTCAGGCCTAGACTTTTGCCGGCGTCAGAAGGTCTTACCGGCCTGGCTGAGGTGATCAATACATTTTCAAGGTCATATTCAGAAGCTCCTTTGGTGCCTGCTCCGGCAGACTCAAGAAATTTGAGATTTACCAAACCATTCGTGGTGACAAATACTTTAATGACATCAGCGGTCTTTGATATCCCCGGTGGTAGATAAGCTTCCACCGTATCCCGCCATTCACCAAATGATTCCAATAACTCCTGAGCACCATCATCCGGAAAAAGGACGGTTATATTACCATTTGCTTCCAGATCCAATACGTGGATAAATACATCGTAATAAGAGAGATTTGTAATTATCATCTCAAACTTCTCCCCATCACTAAAGGTATATTCGGGCTTTCCCAAATCTAACGAACCCTTACTACCCTCAGGTGGATCGATCGAAACCAGCTCCAGCCTAAAGTCCAGATATGGATCCGGAGTCGTAATACTTAAAACGTTAAACCATTTGGCCCATCGCTCTACTTCCTCTGCGATCTTTACATCGATGTGCGGATCATTAGACGAAAACCTTTTATGTGAAGTGACATCCTCGCTAGGCAGCCCTATGTATATGTTTCCGCTTCTCTCAGTTATGATCAAGTTTGATTTAGCTTCCGATTCTGCTTCCTTAACAAATGGCAGATCATGTGTTTTGGTCAACGCCTTGATAAACTTAGCCGACCTGGATTTGGTAAAATACACCCGCAGCTTTTCATTCGAAAACATATGTTCAGTTTCTACCGCGCGACTCTGGTCTTTGGTAACCTTACCCGACATTATCTTACCCAGCGACTTATACGGCTTCACTTGCATCACACGGACTTTCGCTATCGGAGTTTGCTTCGAGATCTTCTTGGTATTTGGAGCATACACTTCAAATATGGATCCTTTGGTCACACCATGTATATCACCCACGTGAATCGTTACTTTATCATCTTCATAAGGATCCACCAAGATGTACGCTTCGGCCAGGCTGGAGGAATCGCTGAAAATAAATTGGTCACTATTGGCACCTTCTAATTGCGGATATTGATTAGAGTAATGCGCTTTTACCTTACTCTTCACATTATCCATTATATCACGATAAGTAACAGGACCGGTAGCTGCCCATAATTCCTTAATCAAAAAATAAGAAAGTGCTCCGTAGCTTTTTTCGCCCACATAATGTTCGTAGGAAAGCTGATTCGATGTGCAGCCTGAAATCAGGACATATTTCATATCCTCATCGCGAAAATCAGAAGTGCCCTGTGCTTGCTTTGTTGCATTCGCCTGGCCATTATTCCTGGGTCTCCGCTCGTCACGTTCTACTCTTCTGGGTACAGCAACAGCTTTGGTTCCGGTGCCCGAATGACACGCATCAAGGATAAGGGTTACGTTAGGCGTCTTGCTACATAATTGAGTCATCAAGCTATTTAGTTCATCATCCGAGAGATCCAGAATATCACCCACCCTGCTATCCTGCATGACAAGAGTCTCATCCCAACCATCCGTTTCATCGCCATTTACAT
>JACZTA010000055.1 GCA_022573915.1 Bacteroidota bacterium
GAGCCGATAATCTGAATTATTAATCTCAAAGTTTTTGTATTTTAATCTATTAGTAAAACGAAATCACTATGCTACGTAAACTGGAAATATTTTTTGAATCTACAGCGGGAAAAAGAACAGCGAATACAATCATTGGTGTTGGAGCTGCTGTGGTTATGATGGGCGCACTATTCAAACTTGAACACTGGTCAGGTGCGAGTATTATGTTGACTGCCGGCTTAACGGTTGAAGCCTTTATCTTTTCATTATTAGGCATACTACCTCCCCATAAAGATTATTACTGGGAAAAAATGTACCCTAATTTAGATATAGCAGTTTCGGAAGAAGAAGCAAGGGGCGAGAAAGGTACAGCAATTGAGCAATTGGAAAAAGCGTTAAAGGGTGGTGAACTCGGACCGGAGGTTATCGATAGCTTAGGTAACAATCTAAGATCACTTGGAGATAACATTTCAAAACTCTCTGATCTCACTGATGCTTCTATTGCAACCGATGAGTATGCGGAAAATGCAAAAGCCGCGTCCGTAGCGTTGACAGAAATGAAATCGGCTTACGGTAGGGCAACAGAAGCTGTTACCGCATTAACCGCCGTTTCAGAAAGCGCAGATGATTATAGAGATCAAATGTCGGCTATGGCCAAGAATGTTGGTGCCTTGAATGAACTGTATGAACTTGAATTGAGTGAAACCAGTAACAACAGGCAAACAATTGGTAAATTCTATGATAGCATGCAGAATTTGATAGACAATTTGGAAGGCTCAGTTGAAAATACCCAAAAATACAAGGAAGAGGTTGCCGGTTTGGCAGAGAACATTGCTCAGTTGAACTCGGTATACGGCAACATGCTTTCGGCCATGAACACTAATGCCAGATAATTCATTAATCATTTAAACTAAGAAGGAAATGTCGATACCAAAAGAACCGCGAATGCGGATGATCATGATGATGTATCTGGTGTTAACCGCCCTGTTGGCACTGAATATCTCTGCCGAAATATTAAATGCTTTTTACCTGGTGAATGATGGTATTAAGGAGGCCTCCAGAGCATCTGACACTAAGAATGCTATTACTTATGCGCAGATATATACACAATACGAGCGAGATCCTGCAAGAGCTCAGGATGCTTATGATAAATCCTTAGAAGTAAAAGCGCTCGCCAAGGAATTAGTTGATTATATCACTGCTGTAGAAGAAGAGTTGATCGAATTAACGGGAGGGTGGAGCAAGAAAGATACTAGTCACCTGGAAAGTCCGAAAGATATTGATAAACCCTCAACTCTCATGATCAACCAGGGTAAAGGTGAGAAATTACAAGCTAAAATTAATGAGGGACGTCAGAGATTTCTGGATATTCTGGGATTCACGGAAGAAGATGAATTTGCGACTCAGCTTGCTCTTTCCGCACCGGATCCGGGCAAGGATAAAAAGGGCAGAACGTTGACTTGGTCCGATAAATATTTTGATTTTGTGCCGGCTGTTGCTTGTTTGACCATCTTTAGTTCCCTTAAAAATGATGTGAAAAATGCGGAGGCTGATGTGATAACCGCATTATATGGAAGTATCGGTGGTACCTTATTTAAGGTAGATAGACTGACTGCAAGGGCAATCGCAGCTACCAGTTATATAACGATTGGGCAGGAATACACGGCTGATATATTCGTATCGGCATCCAGTAAGACTCAAGATCCTGAAGTTTACATTGGGCAGTTTGATGAATCGATCATCATTAAAGATTCTCTGGGCGGTTATGAAAAACTGGATGTAAATCCTATGCTGCCCGGTTACGACTCTGTTGAGGTAGCAGGTGGAATTGGGAAATATACGATATCGCCCACTACTGAAGGCGAGCAGCAGTATTTTGGAGTTATTAAGGTGCTTAACACGGCGACAGGAGAAACAAGTTATTTTCCTTTCGAACAAAAATACACCTCTGCAAAAGGCACCGTGGTGGTGTCTCCAACAAAGATGAACGTGCTCTATATTGGCCTGGACAATCCTCTTGAAATATCAGTTCCTGGGTTTGCTGCAAATAGGATTACCGCTACCATTTCAGGTGGCTCGTTATCTAAGACAGGTACTGCAGGTGAATTTATCGCTAAAGTTCGAAACAGGGGAACGGCAAAGGTAATTGTATCCGCTGAGCTAAATGACGGAACAAATAGAGTAATGGGTGACAGAGAATTTCGTGTAAAACGTGTTCCTGATCCTATTCCTGAGATCGATGGTAAATCAGGTGGTTCGATCACTGCTGCCAGAATGAGAATTCAGCGAGGTATTTTTGCCAGACTGTATAACTTCGACTTTGATACCAAGTTTACTGTTTTAAGTTTTAAATTAATTTATCGTCCTAAAGGTAGTGGTGACGCATTCCCAGCTGACGTATCGAGTGCAGTATTTGTAGGCCGTATGAAAGACTTTGTAAAAGGGGCGCAGAAAGGTGATTTCTTTTTCTTTAAGGATATTAAAGTAAGGGGTTTGGACGGAACGACAAGAACTTTGAATGCGATTTCATTTGAAATATTATAATTGATCAATAATAGCTGCTTATTCCAGAATCAGTTATAAGCGATTTTAAATACGTTGTTATGAAATATATGAAGGTGTTGCTAATTGCCGGGATCTTACTTTTCGTATTTACCGGAAAATCCTACGCACAGGTGATAGATGCAAAGTCCAGTGTATTGGAAGAGAAATACCCCTACAAAAGGTCGATCTATAAAGAAAGAAAAGTTATCCCTTATGAACATCTTAGAGAAGCGGACGTGTTCTATGAAAGGATCGTCTGGCGTGATATATTCATCAAGGAAAAGATGAATTATATTTTTAATTATCCAAAGCACCCTTTTATCGATCTTCTGATTGTACCGGCCGAGAAAGGTGAGTTGACTGTCTATGAAGTACCACTTCCGAAAGAAGAAGAATTTGAGGATAGCAGAATACTGACCGTAGATCAAATATTGGCAAAAAGGTATTCTGATGATACCACTGAGGTCATGGATCCGATAACGGGTGAATATGTGGTGGAAGTAGCTCAAACAGACGTGGTAGAGTATATTAAGAAGTACAGGATCAAGGAGCATTGGATATTTGACAAGCAAACCTCCACAATGATCGTGCGGATCGTTGGTATATGTCCTTATTATGAAGAAACAGATGTGGATGGAAACTTTGTTGGTGACGTGGGATTATTCTGGGTCTTCTATCCTGATCTAAGACCGTATTTGGTAAATACGGAGGTGTATAACAGGCATAACTATGCTCGTCACTTTAGCTGGGATGATATCTTCGAAATGAGATTTTTTAGCAGCTATATAATTAAGGTCGATAATGTAAGGGATTACGAAATCGGGGCGTCGTATAATGGTATTGATGCGCTTTTACAATCGGAACGTATTAGACAGGAGATATTCGAGTTCGAACATAACCTCTGGTCGTTCTAGAGCTTACCGGCATCCTTCTAAAATATAAAGTCAGGTTGGGTTTGAATTAAAATATTCTTTCAACAACCTGGCTTTTTCTTTACCTACAACCTGTTCCAACTCCTTTTGAGGTGTTTCTTTTATCTTCTTCACCGATTTGAACGCCGTCAATAACTTTTGCAGGGATGTGGGCCCGATACCTTCTATCTTGGTTAACTCAGACTGCAAAGAGTCATTCTTTCTTTTCAATCGATGGAAGGTAATTGCAAACCTATGTGCTTCATTTCTTATCCGCTGAATTAATCTTATACTGCCTGATCTTTTATCTATAAAGATTGGAAATTCGTCACCGGGTATATAAATCTCTTCGAGACGTTTTGCTATAGCGATGATATCGATCTTGTTAATCAGGTTTAGCTCATTTAAGCTTTTTAGAGCGGCGCTTAGTTGTCCTTTGCCTCCATCAACTATTATTAGTTGTGGAAGGTCTTGTTTTTCACTTATCAGGCGTTTATAGCGTCTATGGACAACCTCGGCCATTGAAGCAAAATCGTCAGGCCCTTCTACAGATTTAATGTTATAGTGCCGGTACTCGGAAGAATATTTTTTTCCTTTTCTGAAAACCACCATGGAAGCCACTGGATTTGTGCCCTGCAGGTTGGAGTTGTCAAAGCACTCAATATGTTCGGGTAGCTTCTTTAACTTGAAATCTTTTTTAACTCTTTCCAGTAATTCGGTGGTTTTATTTACATAAGACCCGGAAGCTTGCTGTTGGAGCAGGTTGATCTTAAAATATTTTGCATTCTTCAATGAAAGATCAAGGAGTTTCTTCTTATCTCCTTTTCGCGGCACCGTTATCTTGATATTGGGAATGTCAATATCCAGCTTTTCCGGTACTATGATCTCGTTACTCTCGGTGCTAAACCGCTTCCTTAACTCGGTAATTGAAAGTAATAGTAAATCTCTTGTAGATTCCTCCACCTTTTTCTTTAGATGCAGGGTATGTGTGAGGACAATGCTCCCATTGGAGATATGTAAATAGTTTACAAATGCATTAGCTTCAGCTTCTACGATGCTAAAAACATCTACCTGGTGTATTTTTGGGTTGACTATAGTTGACTTATTCTGAAATTTCTTCAGGATGTCCAACTTGTCTTTAAGCTCCTGTGCTTTCTCAAATTCGTATTTCGCCGCAAGATCGAGTACCTCCTTCTTAAAGATCTTTATAACGTGATTGATATTACCCTTGAGGATAAGCCTTATCTGTTCAATAGAACGATTATAGTCTTCCTCATTTTGTAAGTCTTCGCAGGGTCCCAAACAGTTTCCTATATGGTATTCCAAACATACCTTAAACTTCTTTTTCTCAATATTCTCGCTGGACAGGTTTAGATTGCAATTACGCAATTGAAATATATTGTTGATGAGTTCCAGCAAAATATTTACCATATAGCTGGAAGTGTATGGGCCATAATATTCATCCTTGGTAAATGACCTGGTACGAGTGCTAAAGATTCGCGGGAAGCGTTCTTTCTTAATGGTTATGAACGGGTAGCTTTTTCCGTCCTTTAAAGCCACGTTATATTTAGGCTGAAATTTTTTAATCAGGTTATTTTCCAGCAACAGCGCATCTACCTCTGTATCGACAATTGTGAACTCAATTGTCTTAATTTTATGCACCAGGACGGTGGTTTTGAATCTTTCGTGCTGCCTGATGGTAAAATAAGAGCTTACCCTCTTTTTTATGTCTTTGGCCTTACCCACGTACAGTATAGTCTTATCCCGATCGAGGAACTTATAAATTCCCGGATTTGAAGGCAGGTCAGGCCTGATCTGCTTGAATTCAATTGCATCCATTAGGGTAGGCAGTTTGAGGTAAAAAGGTAAGTAAAACTAAGGGAATTTCTAAGAACCAGCTTTGTCGTGAAAAGCATTGATAGCAACTGAAACGAGGAAGATGATCAAAGAGCCCGGAAACGTAGCTATAGCTACGTTGAGGACAATTTGTGAAATCTGACGAAGTTTGCAGGTGCTAGCAAAGTTTTGTAACAAAAGTTGGTTCTTAGAGATTCCCTTAAATAATATCAGAACTCTAAAGTTCATCCGAGAAGTCTAAGGTAGGGCTGGTATTGTCGCGATAGTCATCACAATCAATTTCTACCGTCAGAGGTTGTAGTGGTTTTTCAAACCGGGCAGACCGGGTATAGTTTAAAGATTTATCATTCAGGCACTTATTCATAAATAATCCCCAAATAGGTAAAGCCATATTGGCTCCCTGCCCATAATAGAGATTTCTGAAATGTATATTCCGGGTTTCCCACCCTACCCATGTTCCTGCAACTAGCTGGGGAGTAAAACCGATAAACCAACCGTCAGCATGATCCTGTGTTGTTCCCGTCTTTCCTCCAATTTCGAGTGAATAGGGTATGTTATATCTGAATCGTAATCTATGCGAAGTTCCGCCCGCCATATCTACCACGTTTCTAAGCAATGTTGTCACCAGGTAAGCATGCTGATCGTTAAGTGCTTCAACTTTAACGGTTTCATACTCTTTTATAATATTACCGTTTTTATCCTCAATTCGGATCAAATACATCGGTTTTGTAAATACTCCCTGGTTTGAGAAAGTACTGTACGCTCCAACCAACTCGATCACCGAGAGATCTGGCGTACCCAAACAAATTGCCGGATAAGGATCAATATGACTTGTAATGCCAACCTGCCTGCATAAGTCAATGACCGGTTGCGGCCCAAACTGTTTCATCAGATAGGCAGTTACCGAATTAATTGATTTGGCCAGCCCCATTTTCAAATTTATCATTTCCATGGTATACACGCCGGTGGCGTTTTTAGGAGTCCAGGGTCGCTGCAGTCCGTATTCGCCTTTCTCAAAAGTTACCGGTGCATCAGGTACAGAAAAACAAGGAGACCAATCGTTACTCATGGCCACAGCGTAAACAAATGGTTTGAATGTAGAGCCAACCTGCCTTTTGGAATTTTGATTTACATGATCATATTGGAAATACTTATAGTTTACACCACCCACCCACGCTTTAATATGCCCGGTTTTCGGGTCCATAGCCATAAAACCTGTTTGTAATATTTGCTTGTGATATTTGATGGAATCCCACGGGCTCATCAAGGTATCTCTTTCCCCGTTAAATGTGAATATCTTCATCGCGACAGGTTGATGAAAAATGATATGTATAGAATCCTCACTCATATTTCTCTGCTTCAATATCTTGTACCGTGGAGATTGCACGAACCCTCTTTTAATGAGATTGTCTTTTTTCCCCCATGGATCCTTACCATTCCAGTGGTCAAAAAATAATTTCTGCAAACTTATGAAGTGTTCATTTACTGCTTCTTCTGCGTATTCCTGCATCCGTGAATCCAGGGTAGTATAAATTTTTAACCCATCGCTGTAGATATTATAACTTGAGCCATCGGCTTTCAAATTATTTTTGAAATAGTCTCTTAACTCTATCCTAAGATGCTCTCGAAAATAAGGAGCAAGTCCTCTTACATGATCCAGCTTATGGTAATTAAGAACTGTAGGAAGAGCCTGTATGGAATCACATTCCTCCTGTGTTATCTTACCATAGATTCTGACCTGGTTAATAATCAGATTCCTGCGTTGCTTGGAATTTTCCGGATTTCTTACCGGATTGTATAGCGTTGTTGCTTTAAGCATTGCAATCAGGACTGCTGATTGCTCCAGATTCAGTGAATCGGGAATGGTATCGAAGAATGTTCTTGTCGCTGTTTTAATACCAAAGGATTGTTCTCCAAACGGTACCGTATTCAAATACATTTTGATGATCTCTTCCTTGGTATACCTTCGCTCAATCCTCACTGCTATGATCCATTCCTTCAACTTCTGTTTAATTCGGGCTATGGAGCTCTTGGGTTTATCGTGAAATAGATTTTTTGCCAATTGCTGAGTGATAGTACTTCCGCCACCCTGATCCCGTCTCAGAATGACAGTCTTCCATAAAACTCTCATTAACCCACGAAAGTCGATTCCTGAGTGATTTGTGAAACGTATATCTTCAGTTGCAATGAGCGCATGAATCAGATGTTCTGAAAGCTCATCATAAGAAGCAAATGACCGGTCTATATAGTAGTATTTACCTAAAAGTACCCCATCTGCCGAATAGACCTCTGAAGCAAGATCGCTCTTGGGATTTTCGAGTTGTTCAAAGGTAGGCAATGGGCCAAAGGAGCCGTTTGCAGCGCTTAATATCACCAATGCCAGAGCGGATCCTCCAATGGCAGTGCTGAGCCATAATATCAAGGCGTAGAGCCAATATCTTCTTTTCTTTTTTGTTTTACCTTCCTCCATATGAATTGCTCTCAGGTTTAATTCTTAATGTACAGATTGGGTATGGAAAATGAAAAAAAGAACACAGAAAATCAAAAATGACTAACACCGAAGACCAGTATAAAGATAATTATTTTTTATAATGTTGATCAAAGAAAGTAGCGTAAGTTTCAATTTCCCTGTTCACAACGAATGTCTTAAAGTTATTAATGCTAAAGATAAAAACGTCATAACTTTTAGAAACCATTTCCTGGAATAATGACTTATCCTTCAAGACAAACTTATAATATTCCAATGCTTGCGTGCCGTCATTAAAACCCTGAACCAGCACCATCTTATTGTCCCGATTTAATAATCTGGTCGAGACGGAAAGTTGATCCAAACTATAATACATCTCATTATAGTCTGCGAAACCGTTTTTCAAAGATTCAAATTTACCGTGTTCATCCTTCACAATTATTACCATGTAATGTTTTTCACTAAGCTTATAATCGTATATAGAAGCTATAATTTCATCGGTTGCCGTGGAATCTTCTCCCACTTGTGAGTTCAGGTAGTTCAATAAATCCTCGGCTTCAGGTGTTACTTCTGCTTCAGGATAGTCTGAAATAATATTTGTTAAAACTGATTTATAAGAACTGATATCGCCCAATTTGCCGTATGATAACGCTTTAAGGAATTCAAATTTTGGCATTAAATAATTGCTTGGAAACAGATCCTCTGCGTATCCTGAAGCAGTGATTACCTCTCTATACTCTTCATTCCTGTAATATTCGTAACTCTCTTCGTACAATTCAAGTAGTTCATTTATCGCTTGCTTACTCGCATCTACATAATTGGGATCCGTGATAATCTTTGTGTAGGTAGAATTTGGATATTTAGTTATAAGTAGATTTTTATAATAATTTTCTTTTTGAGTATTGTTAAGTTCTTTATTGCAGGAATAGAGAATATAATAGGACTGTAGCAGATGCTTGTTACTAGGATATCGCTTAATAAGTTCTTCAAAACTTTCTGAGGCAAGCTTGTAGTCATAGAGTTTTTCGTGAAACAAAATTCCAACGTTAAAGAACGCTTCAATCAACAGGTCATCAGATCGCTCCATATCCGCCTCGGTGAGGGGTAGGTCTTCATAATAATATTCAATCTTAAATATGGCCTCGTCAATCTCTTGAACTGTATTTTCGGCAGAATCTTCATTCCCTTGGTCGGTAACGACAGTTGTTGCTGCCTTGTCGCTGCGTCGCCAATCGTCCCCAAGCTGCCTGTTACCCCATTTTTTAACATATTCATTATATCCAATACTCTTGATACTGTTGTTATAGAAGTACCACACGGAGCTAGTACTATTATCAGGTTTGATTTTAGGAGTATTCTCCTGAGTAAAATCTACGAAAGATTGTTCTTCCTCTTCTTGCCGTGCTTTTTCAATTTCCTTTCTTTTCTTATCGATGATCTTTTTGATGAAGGCATCCCTTTCTTTCTGAGGCAGGCCGGCGATATATCTCAGACTATCCTGTTCCTGTATGATATCGAGATTCAATACCAGATCTCCCAACACTTCTGCCTTTATTGTTAAGAAACTAAAGTCTTTATGCACATTATTCATGAACATTAAGGTAGTGTCGTAGTATGTTTTTGCAGATGTATAGTTTCGGCCATCGAAATAAAGATCAGCTAATCTTAAGTAGGATTTAGTTTTTTGTTCAACACTGGATACGCTATATTTTACGGATAAAAGAAGATACTTGATCGCCTCCTCAGCATTTTCGTCCTTCACTTCAAGATCGGCAAGGAGATAATATATCTGATCTAAAAACTCAATATTCTTTTCATCCTTGGCCAGTTTCAGCAGTTTTTTCTTAACGCTTGCAATAGGTATTGACCCGTCATCTTGATACAGCTTGGCAACATTGAGTTTGGAATAGAACTCCATCTCATAGGGTGCGTTCATTTTTAAAACCTTTGAGTAACTCGCAACAGCCTTGCTGTTGTCATTCATCATCTGGTAGAGCTGCGCAACTATATAGGTGTACCTGACCTTCAGTTGCCCGCGTTTCTTCAAGCTAATTGCTTCTTCGAGGTACTTGGCAGCATTCGGCAAGTCATCCCGTTGCAGATATAGGTGAGATCTAAGAACCATCAGTTCATCCATATATTTTGCTGGGAAGTGCTCATTGGTTTGCATGAGATCCAAAACGGACTGAGCATCTTCAAGTTGTCCTAACTCAATATATGTGTGAATGAGCCATATAATTGTCTTATAGTAGATTGGTTTATGAGCTAAACCTACTTTCATAAGGTTTTGCTTACGCTTGAATTTGCGATATATTTTCTTTCCCTTCTTGGACTTCGATTTTTTTGGATAATTGATCTTATATTCAGTGGTTACATATAAAAATGCCTGCAGAGCATTTTCAAAATCATTTTTAACAAAATAGGCCTTGCCTAATAGAAAGTAACAATCATCTACCCATTTACTCTTGGAATGAATCTGGACTACTGCAGAGGTTTTTTTCACCACCTCGTCGAGGTCTGGAGCAACAGACCTGGACTTTACCGAATCAATAAAGGGGTAGTAAGGAAGTAATTCTTGAAAATCGTCTTTGTTTGCTGCGATAATAGATTTTGCTGCGGAATTAATTCTAAATGTTGAATTATAATACCCGTTATACCGTGCTGTAGTATTATGGTATATGCGCGATATAATAGATTTCTTTTTATTCTTCTTCGATTGCCCAACTACGAAGATTGGCTGCACAACTAAGAGTGCCAGCACAACAAGCAAGCTTATCCTGTCAGGAGGTAAATACTTGATAATTTTGTAGCAATAAGAGGGTAATCTCATCAATTCTATATTCAAAGATAATTAAGATTGAGAAAATCGCCGTTTCAACCGAGAGGATTGACGAACAACTATGGATCTAAATAGTATAGTAACTGCGGTTATAATAAAATTATTTTAAATTTAGTAATAAATTTGAACATGATGAAGTTAAATTGGATGGATATTAAAGGCGGTTATCCTTATATATCAACGATTTAATCACAATTTTCATGCTAGACTACTTGAAATTACCTTAAATAATCAATATTTGATGGCAAACAAGAAGAAACGTGCAAGTTTATTAGCTAGATTACGCAATAGGTACAGATTGGTGATCCTGAACGACGAGACTTTTGAAGAAAAAGCCTCTTTTCGGCTTTCCAGGTTAAACATTTATGTTTTACTAAGTTCAATGATAGTTGTCATAGCCGGTATAGTGCTAACGTTAATAGCATTTACGCCTTTGAAGGTTTATCTTCTGGGCTATGATGAAGTAACAATAAAAGAGCAGTTGGTACAGCTTAATCTAAAAATCGACGATCTTGAAGAGCAAATGCTGGTCAAGGATTATTTTATTCAAAATCTGATAAATATTACTAAGGGAAATATAGATACAATTCCACCTACGATGATCAAGCCTGAATCATTTGATGACCAGTTGATCAATAACGATAAGCCATTTTATGATGCGATCCTGAAGGATGAATTTGAAGAAGAGGATCGAGACCTTCTTATGGATAAACATGTAACGGCTAAAGATGAGAATATCGCTAATCTATTTTTGTTCACACCAATACAAGGTTACCTCACCAATGGCTTTGACGGAAGTGAAAACCATTATGGAGTAGATGTGGTTGCTCCTGAAAACAGTATTGTTAAAGCCACTTTGGATGGTACCGTTATTCTTGCATCGTGGACCCTGGAGACCGGCTATGTGATAGGCATACAACATGCTAATAATCTCACCTCATTTTACAAACACAATTCGGTATTATTAAAAAAAATTGGTAATTTCGTGCGTGCAGGAGACGTTATTGCTTATATAGGCAATACGGGCGAATATACGACCGGCACGCATCTTCATTTTGAACTATGGTATAATGGAATCGCGCTCGACCCTGCAGAATATATTCTCTTTAATTAAATAGGCGTTTTATGTTTGGAAGTAATAATGGTAGCAATGGTTCTGTTAAGTCAGGCTCATCGGTGTCAAAATCTATTAATATTATTGGAGTCGACACTAAGATAGATGGAAAAATTAAATCAGATAGCGATATTCGGATCGACGGTTATATCAAGGGTAGCGTCTTTACACAATCGAAGGTTGTTGTAGGTGATACCGGAGCGGTTCAGGGTGATATAACGTGTCAGAATGCAGATATATCCGGTGAAATAAAAGGAACTATCACATCGGCTGAATTGCTTACGCTAAAGAGCACAGCTCATGTTATTGGTGATATCATCACGAATAAGCTTGTGATTGAATCCGGTGCTGAATTCAACGGAAACTGTCAGATGGCAGCTGTAGTATCTGATAAAATTGATGAAACCGAAATCGAACTCGAATCGGAAGGGCAGACAAACTAACGTATTTGCCAGGTATTCCGGTCTTGGGCTCCAAATGGTCATCATTCTGCTGATTGGGGCTTCTGGCGGGAGAAAATTAGATGGTTCTTTTACTCTGGTAGTTCCTGTTTTCTTAAGCCTTTTTGCTGTATTATACCTAATTATTAAAAGTGTCCTTCGTAAGTAAGCATCTGCTCGCTCATTTCTATAAGAATCTTCTCTTAACATTGATTACTGGAGGAGCAATAGTACTGTTCTCTTATCTCTATCCTGAGCTGACTGCCATATCGCATATGTGGGCCAATCTTGTTTTCTTTTTCTTTCTTTCAAGCGGATTTGTAATGGCCACATTGTATTCGATGAATAAAGTTATTAAAACACGGTTCGTACCTCTGCTAATGTTGGGTATCACACTCAAGCTATTGCTGTCAATGGCATATCTTCTGGTGTATTTCTTCGCAATTATAAAAAAGGCAGACATAGGTTTTCTTCTTACCTTCCTGGTTTTTTATCTTTCGTACACCATCCTGTCGATCACACATGTTCTGAAAGTTAACGTGTCTCTGAAAACAGGTAAAAGCGAAATAACGGAACAATAATTTGATCCATTTAAAAATAGATATCGATCTGAACGGTTTTATACCCTCATCAGCTTTATTATTGATCGACAATATTTTTTGGAAATATCCTGCAAGATTTAGGATCGCCAAGAGAAGGAGTTCAAAAAATGGAGATTATCAATGGTTGTTTAAGAGCCAGACGCATGAGATCTCCATCAATCAGGGTTTGAACCAATATGCATTTCTTATCACTTTGATCCATGAGATCGCGCATTTAAAGGTCTGGGAAAACTACTTATTAAAATACGAAGGAATGGCAGCGCTATCTTTGCGGAGAAGGAGATTAAAGCCACATGGGTCTGAATGGAAGTCGGAATATGTGGCCTTACTGAGCCCGTTTATAAAACAACATGTGTTTCCCAAGGAGCTGGAAAAACAATTAATAAGACATATGCATCGACCCAAAGCTGCAAGTTGCACCGATGTGGCGCTAACGGTCGCCCTTCGAGCCTATAACGAGGATTCTTCTGCCCTTCTAATAGGTGATTTGGAGGAGGATCAACTCTTTACTACGCAGCGGGGCACAATCTTTAGGAAAGGAAAAAAACTACGCAAGCGATTCAAATGTTATGAACAGGGTACTGACAGAGTTTTTCTTTTCAGTCCTATTGCGGAGGTAATTCCTGTTACAAAGACTATGGACACCCTATAGCAGCGTAAGCAATAATTCCGTGTTTAATCTTCGGCAGGTTCACGTTTTTTGAGTTCAAAACTATCCAAAAAAGCGGTAGTGATATTACCCGACTGGAAATTTTCATCCGCTAATAATTGCTGATGAAAAGGTATGGTGGTCTTGATACCATCGATCACGTATTCACTCAGAGCCCGCTGCATGGTTTCAATAGCTTCTGCTCTTGTTTGTGCTACTGCAATAACTTTAGATATCAGCGAGTCATAATAAATAGGCACGGTATATCCGGCGTAAATGTGCGAATCCACCCGTATGCCATGTCCTCCCGGTGTATGAAGGTTGGTTATAACACCGGGACAGGGCATAAAATTCTTGAATGGATCCTCTGCATTGATCCTGCATTGGATAGCGTGCATCCTGGGAAAGTAAGCCGTGTTTTTGATCTTTTCTCCGGCAGCAATTTTAATTTGTTCTTTAACGAGGTCATAAAAAATAACTTCCTCTGTTATAGTATGTTCGACTTGAATCCTCGTATTCATTTCCATAAAATAAAAGTTGCGTTTCTTATCTACAAGAAACTCTATAGTACCTACACCTTCATACTTTATTGCCTTTGCAATTTTGATTGCTACCTTACCCATTTTGTCTCTTAGTTTATCTGTCATAAATGGGGAAGGGGATTCTTCAAGTAGTTTTTGATGCCTCCTTTGTATCGAACAATCTCTTTCTGATAGATGGCAAGCTTTACCATACTGGTCACCTGCAATCTGGATCTCAATATGGTGAGGATTCTCAATATACTTTTCTACGTAGAGTTCATCAGAGCTAAACGATGCTTTTGCTTCTTGCTTGGCAGTGTCGTAAGCATTTTCAATTTCTTCTTCATTTCTGATGATCCTCATTCCTTTGCCGCCGCCACCTGCTGTTGCTTTAATTATTGCGGGATAACCGATCTTATTTATAACTTTTTTAGCATCCTGAATATCCTTAAGATTTCCATCGGAACCCGGTATCACCGGCACTCCAATCCTCTTCATGGTTTGCTTGGCATTTGTTTTATCACCCATCTCCCTCATCGTCTTCGCTGATGGTCCGATAAATTTGATCTTATATTTAGCACATATCTCAGGAAAAGTGGGATTCTCAGAAAGAAAACCATATCCCGGGTGTATTGCGTCCGCATTTGTGATCTCAACGGCAGCCATGATCTTCTGGATGTTCAGATAAGAATCTTTAGAAGCAGGCGGACCAATGCAAACCGCCTCGTCCGCGAACTTAACATGCAAGCTATCAGCATCGGCAGAAGAATAAACCGCTACTGTCTTAATATTCATCTCCTTACATGTGCGGATAATGCGAAGTGCAATCTCTCCTCTGTTGGCGACTAAGATTTTCTTGAACATAGATCTGATTGATATGTTTCTGGGGTTAGTAGTCTAACAGTTACAGGATCGGTCAAGAACCGCTTGTATCGACCTCGAATAAAGGTTGATCATATTCCACGGGTGAAGCATCTTCGACCAGAATCTTTATGATCTTACCTGAGATCTCTGATTCGATCTCATTGAACAACTTCATTGCCTCAATCACGCATAGGGATGTACCCTCCTGAATTTCATCGCCAATTTTTACAAAGGTTTCTTTGTCAGGTGACGGTTTTCTGTAAAAAGTACCGATCATAGGAGATTTTATGATAGTGATATTTTCTTTAGAACCCTCAGCTGATTCTGTGGTAACAGTTTGGCCGGCAGCTAGCTCAGCGGCACTTTGAACTTGTTGTACTATTGTCGTATCAGGTGGGATAGTCCTTGTGGGCACGGGTGTTTGCGCTCCTACTGTGATTTGGCCACCTGTATTGGCATCTGCTTTTATAGATAGTTTGAAGTCCTTATCTTCTATCGCCACCTCAGTCAACTTGAACTTATCAACCAACTTTATCAATTCCTGTATTTCTTTAAGGTTCATATATCCTTATTTAGCTCTTTCCACATACTCTCCGTTACGCGTATCTATTTTTATCAATTCTCCTTCCTCAATAAACAATGGAACCTTAACTTCTGCCCCGGTTTCCAGTTTTGCAGGTTTGTAAGTATTGCTCGCGGTATTGCCTTTAAAACCCGGTTCGGTATAAGTTATCTTAAGTGTTACAAATGAAGGCATCTCGAGTGAGATGGGTTTTTCCGTTTCGGCGTGGAAGAGTATTTCCACGTTCTGCCCCTCTTTTAAAAAATCCGGAGCGGTGACTACTTTTTCGTCCAATTGAATCTGCTCATAAGTTTTATTATTCATGAAGTGAAAACCCACATCATCCTTAAAAAGATATTGATAAGATCTCGATTCCACCCTGGCAGTAGTTATCTTCGCACCCGAAGTGAATGTATTGTCTACGACCTTGCCTGAATAAATACTTTTTAGCTTGGTACGCACAAATGCAGGCCCCTTTCCGGGTTTAACATGCTGAAACTCAACGATTTGCCAAAGGTCATCGTTCATTTCCAAAACGAGTCCATTTCTAAAATCTGCCGTCGATGCCATAGAGGTGCAATTAACAATATTATTGTAAAATTAGAAAATATTAAGAGTTAGTATCGTAGGCCCATTTAAGATAAACAGAACCCCATGTGAAGCCTCCACCAACTGCGGCTAAAATTAAATTATCACCTGTGTGCAGTTCCTTTTCCCAATCCCAAAGACATAACGGAATGGTACTATTAGTTGTATTGCCATATTTATGAATATTGATCATCACCTTGCCGCTGTCAAGCCCTATCCTCCTGGCTGTTGCATCAATGATTCTTTTATTTGCCTGATGAGGAACCAACCATGCAATATCATTAGCTGTTAATTTATTTCGCTCCATGATCTCGAAAGTGACGTCAGCCATATTAGTAACGGCAAACTTGAATACCGGTTGTCCTTCTTGATAGATAAAATGTTCTCGCGCGGCAACGGTTTCCACTGTTGCAGGATTCAGGGAGCCACCGGCTTTCTGCCTTAGAAATTCTCGTCCTGATCCGTCACTTTTTAAAATTGAATCGAAGATTCCATTACCATTGTCATCCGCCTCCAACAGTACCGCACCTCCGGCGTCTCCAAACAAGACACAGGTAGTACGATCGGTATAGTCAACGATGGAAGACATCTTATCGGCCCCAACAACAACTATTTTCTTGTACGCCCCCGTTTCAATAAACTTTGATGCGGTGATCAGTGAAAAAAGAAATCCTGAACATGCAGCCATCAGATCATATCCGAAAGCATTCTTTGCTCCAATCTTGTCGCAAATGATGTTTGCAGTAGCGGGGAAAAGCATGTCGGGTGT
>JACZTA010000285.1 GCA_022573915.1 Bacteroidota bacterium
TATGAGTCCTGAGAGGTTCTGGTTGTTGGTCGATCAGGGGTATCATTACCAGTATATGAGAAATTCGTTACAGTTAAATAATCGAAATGGCACCTTCAGCGAGATCGCGCAGTTATCCGGTGTCGCTACGACCGATTGGAGTTGGGCGGTATTAATGGCAGATTTTGATAATGATGGGCTGAAAGATATGTTTACAACCAATGGTTACAGGCGCGATTCGAGGGATAAAGATTTTAATCATGAATTAGAAATGAAAGTTACCGGGGATGGAGCAAACATAGATTTCGAAGATTATATTAGTTCAATGCCAACAACCAGACTGCATAATTTTTTATTCAGGAATGAAGGGAATATGATCTTTTCTGATCAGTCTTATGCTTTTGGGATCGATCAACCCGGATATTCTAATGGCGCCACGTATGCCGATCTTGATAATGATGGCGATCTGGATCTGGTGGTCAATAACCTGGTGGATAAAGCATTCATCTATCGAAATAATTCGAATGAAAATGAAGGAAGCAATTATCTGAGAATCAAATTTAATGGCTCAAAAAATAATCCGCAGGGGATTGGTACGAAGGTTGAGATTTCAATAGGAGAAAACCACCAGTACCAAGAGCTAACACTCACGAGGGGTTATCAATCAGGTGTGGAACCGATATTGCACTTTGGAGTGGGTGCCTCTAATGTTATCGAAAGGGTTTTGGTTACCTGGCCGGATGGAAAAGAAGAAGAACTTATAGACGTAAAAGCCAATCAGGTGCTGGAATTAAAGTATAGCGATGCCTCGATTGTAGGTGTATCTTTGGAGAAAAACGATCCAATCTTCATAGAACTTCCACGTTCTGTGACTGATTTTATTCATGTTGAAAATGAATTTGACGATTATTTTGGAGAGAGCTTACTACCTCATAAAATGTCTCAGTTTGGCCCTAATATATCCATTGGTGATATTGATAAGGATGGGAATGAGGATTTTTATATAGGAGGAGCAGCTCTGCAATCAGGGGCATTGTTCAGAACAAATTCTGAAGGAGCGTTTATTCGTCTGACAAACCAACCCTGGGAAAATGAAATCGATTACGAGGATCTTGGCTCGGTTTTCTTTGATGCTGATAATGATGGAGATGAGGATTTATATATAGTAAGTGGAGGTAACGAATATGCGCCAGGTTCAATATACCTTCAGGATAGGTTGTATTTGAATGACGGTGATGGGCAGTTTACCAAAGCAGTTGACAGGCTTCCAAACATCACATCAAGCGGATCTTGTGTAATTGCAGGGGATTATGATAAGGATGGCGATATGGACCTTTTCGTTGGTGGCAGGGTGCTACCCGGGAAATACCCGTTCGCTCCTCGCAGTTATATTCTTCAAAATAATAATGGTGTGTTTAAAGATGTAACAAAAGATATTGCCCCTGGGTTGTTTGAGCCCGGCATGGTGACGAGCGCAGTCTGGACGGATATTGATAAAGACAATGATCTTGACCTGATAATCGTAGGGGAATGGATGCCGGTCAGCATTTATGAGAATGAGGACGGAACATTTACGGATGCTACGTCGAAGTATGGATTATCGCACACAGTTGGTTGGTGGAACAAGATTATTGCTGCAGATTTTGATCATGATGGCGATATGGAGTATGTGCTCGGTAATCTAGGATTAAACTCTAAATTCAAAGCTTCTCAAACCGAGCCACTGCACGTTTATTGCAGCGATTTCGACAATTCGGGTACGTTGGATATTGTTTTGGGATATTATAACCAAGGCGTTTGTTTTCCGGTTAGGGGCAGGCAATGCACCTCCGAACAGATGCCTGTTATTAGAGACCAATTTCCAACATATGATCAGTTTGCGAAAGCTTCCCTTGTCGAAGTCTACGGATCGCGGCTGGATGAAGCCGAGCATCATGAGGCAAAAGTTTTTACAACTTCCTACCTGGAGAATAACAATGGTACCCTCACGCTCACGGCGCTTCCAATAGAAGCTCAGTTTTCACCCGTATTTGGCATTGTCGCGGAAGATTTCGATCACGATGGTAACAGGGATATTCTTTTATCAGGTAATTTTTATGCTCCTGAAGTCGAAACCGGCAGGTATGATGCAAGTATCGGACTACTCCTGACTGGCAGTGGGACGGGCAAATTCATTCCTGTGAACGTTAATGAATCCGGATTTTTTACACCTGGTGATGTGAAAGATATGACCTTATTGCATAACGGATTTGGGGGTGAAGTCTTTATATTGGTGGCCAATAATAACGACAGGCTACAGGTTTTCAAAACCCGGCTCTCGATACCCGTCTTCGGGGACTGACATTAAATTGCAAATTGAAAAACAATATGCGAATTTTAAAAACCAGGGTTCCCCTGTTTTCAATAATACCTTTAATCTTCTCGTTGAATGTTCAGTTGATCGCTCAGTCACCGGCGATGTATACTGGAAAAGTAGTTGATGTTGATGATGGTTCTCACTTGGTCTATGTGAACATCGGAATAATTGGAAGGAATATTGGGACTGTTTCGGATTTAAACGGTAATTTTTCTATTGAACTGCAGGAAAAGTTTAATAATGATAGTTTGAGATTTTCCACGGTTGGCTATAGAAGCAAAACATTTCTTGTCCGTGAGTTCAAAGCACGGTATACTCAGGGATTGGTAATTCAACTAAAAGTGAAACCAATGGAACTACACGAAGTGGTTGTAGAAGTTCGTGAACTGAAAACTAAGATACTTGGCAATAAAGCAAGCTCTAATAATTCTATATATGATTTTACTTCTTATGAGCCGGGAAACGAAATAGGATCGAGGATAAGAATAAAGAAGTCTCCCACATTTATCGATGATTTCAATTTTCATATAGTGGTCAATAATTATGATACTTTGTTATTAAGATTGAATTTCTATGATATTAAAGATGGGTTGCCCAATAATAACTTACTGAATGAGAGCATACTGATAAGCACCTCAGTCAGGAATGGAGATGTAAAAGTTGATCTAAGCGAATATTATATTACGGTATACGACGATTTTATCGTTTGCCTGGAGTGGTTAATGCAAGGAAAGGCAGAAGGTTTTGCAGTGTCGATGAGCCTGATAAAAGGTACGGTTTATGACAGATTTACCAGTCAAGGAACCTGGACGAAGTTCTCCTTCTTCGGATTGGGATTTAACGTGACGGCGAGGTATTAGAGTGAAAACTTTCACTTTCAATTTTGAAATTGACTCGGTAGGTGACTTTAGGTGGGGAGCACCATCCCCATCCCGAATTCAATTTAGTGAATTATTTCTTTCTTAGGTATCAGTACTTAGTAGATGTAACCCAATTCGTTTATCGATCAGTTGGCTAGCGAACAGATATTCATTTGTCCTTGAATAGGCTTTAAAAAAAATATAATTTGAATCGTGGACGGGAGGAGCGGCTCCCATAATGGTATAAAAAACCAATTCGAATCATCCAGAGCGAATTGTACATTTGAATGAGTCCGGGTTTACCTTCGCCGATCCCGTCTGAGGCCGGTTTCAACCCAAAATCCCATTGTCTACGGCGTTTTGGCTTTTTATCTCCTACTCACATAAGCAAGCTTGTTTCATAGGAAATAAAAAAACCCAGCACGCCAAGAGTGTCTGGGATTTTTGTTGAGGTGCGAATGGGATTCGAACTATTCATTTTAACTCATTTAAAACCAATGACTTATAAACGTTAAAAAAAATTGGTGAAACAATTGTCCATGTATTTTTGTAAATATAGTGGATTTTCATCCTTGAAACAGGGGTTCGATTCCCCTACGGGCTGCTAATCTTGTAAACCCCTGCAATTCAAATAGTTGCAGGGGTTTTTTAAATCCACGAACACCACCGTAAAAAGTCAAGGCATTGGCGATACACCTGATCAGATCTTCTCTTTTTTGGCTTGGACAGGCTTCCACATACGTATATTGACTACAAGGCAGGATGGCAACAAATACTTCTACAGGGATCAACTCACCGGTCTTTTTATCCGTGATATGCAAGCGGGTTCCGGCGAAATCAATGAATAGTTCGTTACCGGCCTTATGCTCTAGCTTCATGGCCCCCCGGATCTTGGAGTATTTGCGATTGTAATGCTCCATGAACAGGGTATAACCATAAGGATCTTCGTGGCTCGAGCTATACTCTTGATAGTGGTACAAGAAGGTAAATCCGGGATGGCTTCTGGCCAGGTTGACCTTGTCAAAGTAGGCCATCAAAGCCTCAAAACGGGGATTATGGATG
>JACZTA010000056.1 GCA_022573915.1 Bacteroidota bacterium
CCTGCATGCCAATGGATATCTTGTGGTTTCGTTCACTTCCTACATTGAAATGATAAGCCAGGGAAAGCATCACATTTTGCTGGGTTAGATTTCCCGCTCCGGATTTATCTCCAAAGAGCAATAACCCAAATCCCAAAGCACCTTTAGTAGGAAGATTTTGGCCAATATTCATGTCGAAGGAGGCAGAAAACGTATTATAAGGATTATCTATCACGCTGCTCCACTGGTTACGGAAATTCACCGCACTACGATATTTACCGTCGAAAAAGCCGGTGGTGGCCGGATTGAGTGTTGCAGGAGAAAGATCGAATTGGGTAAAGTGAATATCCTGGCCATATGAAGTCACACTCACACACACACTCACACTTAATCCAACCAAATAGATCAAGCTGATTCCTAACATCGTTTTCATTCTCTCTCTCATTCTCATACTATCTTATTAAAGAAACATTTCCGTATAAAGTCTTAATATCCGAATCCTTCTGAGTATTATATTTTATGAGCCAGACATAAGTCCCTATTTCACTTTTCTTATTTGATCTCCCATGTGTACCGTCCCATCCCTTGGTGATATCATCCGACTCGAAAATTACTTCACCCCAGCGATTAAAAATGTAAAAATTAAATTCGTCAATTCCTTTACCCTCAAAACCTAAAACATCATAGGCCAGAAAAACGTCGTTCAGGCCATCCTGGTTAGGTGTAAATGCATCCGGTACTTCAATTTCTGCAGGTATAACAATCAAAACAGTTATGGTGTCAGACTTTTGACATCCCTTGGCACTCGTTACAGTTAAAATATAATCCGTCGTTACAATAGGTGATGCCACAGGATTTAATATTGTTGGATCGTTTAACGTGGCACCCGGTTCCCAAAGAAAGGTAACTGCATTGCTAACAGCATTATTCAGTGGTGCATTCCCACTAATATCTATAGTAACGTCGGGCCCGGCATCCACATTGGGAAGCGGCCATACTGTTATCTGTTTGGTTGCAGACATCACGCATCCGCTGGTGGTTGTTATTATAAGCGACACCAGGTAATTACTCTGAAATCCGTATGTATGAACCGGGTTTTGCAGCGTAGAGGTTCCACCATCACCAAATTGCCAGTTCCAGTCGCTAATTGTTCCCACATTACCAATTAACGTGGTCAAGTCTGTAAAAGCAATTGGTATGCCCACGCAGACCGAATCGTGAGCAAATGCAGGAATTACCCGGTTGGGAAGAACAGGGATTTGTAAACTAAAAGTATCAGCACAGGAGAGCCCCGCATTGAGGATAAGCGTGGCCGTATAGGTTCCGGTATCCGGGTATTCCCATACCGGATTGAAGAGCGGACTAGTATCGGCTAGTGTGGTGAGGTCACCAAAATCCCAAGTCCAATAATGATAGTTTTGGCTCTTATTTATAAATTTAACAAGTGTATTGTCACATGAGTCTAGCTCATAGTCAAAAAGTGAAATCGAAAAGGTATCACAACGAGTTACATTATATTGAAAATCGCGTAGGTTCTCAGCGATCAATATTCCGTTTCGGTATTCCTTAACACAAATTCCCACCACAAATTGTCCTGCTGTATGAGCAATCCCTGAAAGTTGACCGGTAACAGGATCTATCTTCAGTGTGTCAAGACCTCCAAGCGGATTATCATAGCTATAGCCGCCATTGTAAAGAATGTTTGCATAAGGTTTTGGAGGAATTGGAACCGGAGTGGCAGCGGTCGGGGCTCCTCCATCATAGGGCCAGCAAAGTGAATAGACCAGTGAATCGCCGTCAGGATCCGTTGCGGCATGATCAAAGTTAATGGGCTGATCCAAACAAATAACGGTTGGAGGATAATTATCGAATATAGGTGTGCTATTACATTTAGCGATGGAAGTATCAGGGAGATTCAAGAACCATGACCCGCCCACGCTCAAAGGAGTAGGGATATTGAGGAGTCCTTTATTTCTACAGCATTTTTGCCAGGATACGTAATAACCACCGGGCTTAGGAGGTAAAAATACTACTGCAGTGTAGAAATTCCGTTCTACACAAACTGAATCCGGTGATACGAACATACAGGTAAGATAGGTTTCGTTATAGAGTGTATCTTTCAATGTATTCGTCAATAAATACCTGTCGATAAGAGAGTCCATATAATTACCAGACGTATCATAGATAGTTACATAAAAGGCTGAGTCTGCTTCAGCCGTGCCAAGATTACAATCTCTATAAAATCTAAGCGTAATCTCATACAAAAAGATGCTTGCATCTAGGCATTTATAACTTAACTCAGCTCCTACTATATGTGTTGCGTGTGACTGTTTGCCGAAGAGTAGTAAGAATAAAATAAGTACGAGGAATATTTTCTTGTTATTCACAACCTAAAAATATGAAAAAAAACCCTAAACTGGACACAATACCATTTTGGCATTATTATCTTTTATCCGCCCATATGAGCGTGCGCACAATTGCCATCTGGTTATAGTTATACGGACAAGCTCCGTCACCAATGCCGTAAAGACCTCCATCCGGAGCACAAATAAGAAAGCAATCCTCCGTATAAAGTGCACTATATTCATCACAACAATAAGGAAGCACATAAAAGCTTGTCTCACCATAATGTTCCCATTTCCATAGCTCAGAAGGTGGATCACGAACCTCTTCTTTCAGAATGTCCCGGATAATTTCTTTTACACACGTTGGTGTACCAACAGGCAATTCAATTCTTTTACAACCAATACACAATATGAGTAGGAGCAGGCTGATGTATAACGGCATTTTACCTGACATGCGCTATCTTTTTAGCGTAAGCTACGCTGTTTATCATAACTTTCAGAATATAAAGTCCGCTTTCTAAATTTTCCGCCTGATAAATCAATTCGTGCCTACCGCTTGTTTTAAACGAGTTTGACAATAATAATATTTCCTTTCCTAAAATATTATAGATGGCTATCCGTACTTGTGCCGAACTCAACAAGGTATATTTTATTGTGGCCGTATTCTTAAATGGATTTGGGTAAATTTCAATGACGCCTACTCCAGGTCCTTGTTCATTTATAGAACTTGGTTTGAATACCGTAATTGAATCACAGATAGTATCCGAAAAACAAGAATCACTGGCGATCAAGCAAGTCCAATAAGTGCCTGAGTTAGCATAAGTGTGAATTGGATTTTGAACAGAATCTATATTTCCATCTCCTAAATCCCAGGACCAGGTATTGGATTGTGCATTTGATATGGCATGAAAATCTACGGTCAAGAGTGAGTCAGAACTAGTGAAACCCGCTGCATAGCCAATGGTGTCACATGCAACCACGCTCACGTTAAAATCCAATCTGGTCTTATTGACGAATTGCCCATTCTTGTACTCAGAAACAGCTAGTCCAATAATAAATAAGCCTACAATATCGGGCGTTCCTGTTAGTAAGCCTGTTGAAGAATCAATCTTTAAGGAATCCAAACTCCCCAAAGGATTTAGAGAAGAATACCCGCCATTGTAAGTAATGTTGGAATAAGGTTTCGGTGGACTAGGCACTGGGGTTGCATTCACAGGACTACCACCATCATAAGGTTGATAAAGTTCGTAAACCAATGAGTCCCCATCCAAATCAGTTGCGGACATGTCTATCTGAATTGGTTGATTCAAACAATAAATTACGGGCAAGACATTATTTAATTGAGCTGTACTATTACAACTAGAGATTGAGGTATCAGGCACTTCGACAAAAACTGTTGTTCCCACAATAAGGGGGTTGGGGATATTTATAATAGTTGAATTTCTACAGCATTTTTGCCAAACCACATAATAACCACCCGGTACCGGTGGCATAAAAATATTACGAGAGTATATATTTAACTTAACGCAAGTTCCTGGTGGTGTATAAAGGCAATCAGAAGCGCTGAAGAGTGGAATCGTGTCCTTGAGATTACCGCTAAGTTTATATCGGTCGATGGCATTCAAATAATTTCCTGCTGTATCGTAGACGGTAACGTAGAAGGCGCTATCTGCCTCGGCGGTTCCCAACCCACAATCTCTATAAAATACCAAAGTAATTTGATACTCAAAATTGGCGGGATCGATACATTCGTAACTTAGCTGAGCACCCCAGATGTGCGTCGCGTGGAGCGGTTTGCCCGAAATAAAAATTATTGATATAACGGTTATGACTAGTAATAGTTTTCTCATATAGTTTATTTAGATCAAGGAAATAAAAACAACATTCCTATAAGCTGGTTATATAACCTAATGCAAAATGGAGACTTCTGTTTTTAGAGGTACTTGATCGCTCCACATCCCTCATGCCGTAATAATAATTTGATTCCAGGAAGATCTGATTTTGCCCAAGATTATAACCTAAACCAAGACTCCCATAGATCCCGTTGTCCAATCCTCTTAAAAAAGGAGGCGGGCCACTGGTTAATCTTGTCTTTATTGGAAGTTCATCCCCCTCCAGAAAAGAGTCTATCCGGTACGCGGTTAGCACTCTCGCTGCGCCATATCCCACTTTTCCAAAAACTTCAAATTTTTCGCTGAATACCGGAATGTTAACTGAAACCATCAAAGGCCATTCCAGGTAGGTTAATAGTAGGCTGATTTCAACACTATCTTCAAAGTTCACCCATCCGGGAAAACAGGCGGCCCCTCTTTGTGCAAAACCCGGTTCAATACCAATGCTGACGTAATTATTTACTTTGAAATAAGCTAAGCCCGATACCTGAAATCGATTGACGTGAATAGTTGCATTATCTGGTAAAATAATATCACCGTATTCTGCCCAGGCTTTAACATAACCGCCTTTGATTCCAAGAGAGATCTGCGCGCTAATCTGAAGAGAGAAACAACAAAAGACTAAGACCGTTATAAACAGAATTGGTTTTTTCATTATAATTCATTTAGAATCTGAAAATAAAAACATGTTCCCTACAATCTAACCATATAGCCGATCGCAAAATGAAGGCTGCGGTTTTTAGAGTTATTAAATACGTCCACATCCCTTAAACCGTGGAAATAACTTGACTCTACATATAATTGGTCAGCTCCAATATCAATAGCGAAACCAAAGCCGCTATAAATGCCATAATCCCATCTTCTAAAGATTGAAGGAAAGCTTGTATTCAATCTTGTTCTTATAGGAGGTTCGTCCCCTAGCTGAGAAGATTCTTCCCGAAATGCGGCAATAACTCTTGCAGTGCCAAATCCTAGTTTTCCGAAAACTTCCATTTTATCTTCGCACAAGGGAACATTTACTGAAATCATCAATGGTAATTCCAGATAGTTTAGCAGGAGTTTGACTTCGTCTCTAAATAATATGAAGCCGGGAACACAAGCGGCTCCTCTTTGTGTAAATCCGGGTTCCACTCCCAGACTGACGTAATTATTTACCTGGTAATATGCCAAGGCAGAAACCTGGAATCGATTCACATGAATCTTAGCATCATCAGGTAAAACAAGATTGTATTGTTCCCATGCTCTAACATAACCACCCTTGATTCCCAAGGAGATCTGTGCAGTGAGCTGAAGCGTGAGAAAACAAAATAACAGGGCTAAGAAGGGCTTTAATATTTTCATGGTATGGTTATTTATGTGGGTTGAATAGCATAACGCAGATTCGACCGTTCTATTTTGTTAATTTTATCAATTCAATGCCAATTCTAAAATTAAGCTTTTATATAATGTGTTACCAACATTACTTATAATTCGGGTTTAATAATATAGAATACGGTAGGAAGAAATTATTATTTGGTTAATTTTTCAAGCACACACACAGCATGGATATATCAGAATTAAAGACTCCAACAGGCTCAGAAATAACCTGCAAGGGCTGGATACAGGAAGCAGCTTTGAGAATGTTGCATAATAACCTCGATCCTGAGGTAGCTGAAAAACCGGAAGAGCTCATAGTATATGGTGGCATTGGGAAGGCAGCGAGGAATTGGGAGGCGTTTGAATTAATTGTCAAAGCGCTGAAAGATTTGGGTAACGAAGAAACCTTGTTGGTTCAATCCGGTAAAGCGGTTGGCATTCTTCGATCCCATAAAGATGCACCCCGGGTGATAATTGCCAACTCCAACCTGGTAGGCAATTGGGCCACATGGGAGCATTTTCGTGAATTGGAGGCAAAGGGTTTGATGATGTATGGGCAAATGACCGCCGGTTCCTGGATATATATTGGTTCACAGGGAATCGTCCAGGGAACCTATGAAACCTATCTCTCACTTGCCACTAAAAACTTTGATGGTTCATTAAAAGGAAAACTGAATGTCACCGCAGGACTGGGAGGAATGGGTGGAGCTCAGCCTCTCGCCATCACCATGAATGAGGGCGTTTGCCTGGCGGCGGAAATGGAAGAGTCGCGTATCCAAAAAAGAGTGGATACCAAGTATATCGACAAGATGGTTCATTCCATTGATGAAGGAATCGAAATGGCTCTGGATGCAAAAGAAAAAGGAGAAGCTGTTTCGATAGGAGTGGTTTGTAATGTTGTGGATCTGTTGCAAAGTCTGATCGACAAAAACGTTATTCCGGATAAGCTCACGGACCAAACCTCTGCACATGACGAACTAACCGGGTATTATCACGAAGGATTGTCAGTGGATGAGGCGAAGGAACTTAGAGAAAAAGACCCTGAGAAATATGTTCAACTATCAAAGGATACGATCTCGAAACATGTGATATTAATGTTGGATCTTCAGGCAAAAGGAGCGATCACATTTGATTATGTCAATAACATACGCGGACAGGCATTAGCAAACGGTGTTGAAAATGCTTTTGATATTCCCGGGTTTGTACCGGAATATGTACGACCACTTTTTTGCGAAGGCAAAGGGCCGTTCAGATGGGTTGCCTTATCAGGTGATCCGGAAGACATCTACGAAACTGACCGGGTGATACTTGAACTCTTTCCGGAAGACAAAGGACTGGCGCGATGGATAAAAATGGCGCGTGAGAAAATAGCTTTTCAAGGGTTGCCTTCCAGGATCTGCTGGTTGGGAATGGGTGCGCGTGAGAAAGCAGGGTTAGCATTTAATGAATTAGTGAGATCCGGAAAAGTAAAAGCTCCCATAGTTATTGGAAGAGACCATCTGGATACAGGCTCGGTGGCATCTCCTAACAGGGAAACGGAGGGCATGAAAGATGGATCGGATGCCGTCGCCGATTGGCCCATTCTGAATGCATTGATCAATACTGCCGGAGGTGCGAGTTGGGTATCCTATCACCATGGAGGTGGAGTAGGGATGGGTTATTCTTTACATGCAGGAATGGTGATCGTATGTGATGGAACGGAGGATGCAGATCGACGGCTCAAAAGAGTCTTGCATAACGACCCCGCTTTAGGAATTATTCGTCATGCGGATGCTGGATACGAAACAGCACAGGAGAACGCCGAAGCCTTTGGGCTCGACTTGAACAAGAGGTTGCAAGGAAAATAATTTACGCGTAAATTAGGGGTGGAATAACTATTAATCTTAAAAAAACCTAAATGAAACCACTGGCACGTTTAATTACAACCATCACTGTAGCATTAATGCTTAATAGCAATGCAAATGCACAAACCGTCTGTGTTGATTCAAGTCTGATCGATACGAATGCTTTTTGTACACTCATCTGGAACCCGGTATGTGGATGTAATTGTGTCACCTATAGCAATGCTTGTATAGGCATTAATTATGGAGGCCTCACTTTCTGGACAATGGGTTCGTGCCCAACGATCATACCAAAATTTGGATACTCCGTTGCAGGCATGACGGTTACTTTTAGCGACTCCTCTATCGGAGCCACCGGGTGGTTGTATCAATTTGGCGATGGAGATAGTGCTGCCAAAGCCAGTCCGGTTCACACCTACACAACGGGCGGCACCTATTATGTTTGCCTTACCATTGAAGATTCTTCTGTGAGTTGTTCAATCACCTATTGTGATTCGGTACAGATCATCATGACAGGAGACCAGCAGTTGGAAATTGCAGAAACACATAATGTTCGGGTATATCCAAATCCGGCTTCTGATTATTTTAACGTATACTTCACGCTTAAGAAACCCACTGAAGTTCAGCTCAAGCTCTATGACCTTGCAGGCAGATTAGTACTTTCTCCTGTTCAACGGGTATTTTCTGATCCAAATAATGACTACTCTATACCTGTGGGCGGATTGGATAATGGTTATTATTTTCTAAAAGTGAAGATAGGGGAGGAGGTGATTACGAGGAGAATGGTGGTGGCGAGGTAAATGTCTGAACCTTGATTAGCTTGATTCCGAAGGATTTTCAGGATTAGGTTTCTTTATCTATTAGTTATTTCTGGTAAACGTAAGATCGTGAGGTAGAAATTTACTACCTGAATTTGGCTGTATGATCTCGGTTATAACTTGAATATGAAGTAGAAAAGAAGATTAATCCTTTGATCATCTGTAATCAAGTTAATCAAGGTTCAGACAACAGGATTAAACGACTAACTATATTAACGCAATCCATTAATCACATTAATCAGCGACGAAAACGAAAAAGTAAAAAAGTTAATAGTTAAGGTCCCGGTCAGGAGACCGAAACCAGAAATCAGTTAAGAGTTCAGTGAATTAAAAATAAAATCAAACCTCCAACATCATCTATCGGACGTCTTGTATCAAGGCGTCAGTCGCCGCTTTCTCTATCCTGAGTCCAATATCCATCACTCCCCACAACTGGGTTCTTCGCGTATTTTGTTCAATGTTAAATGTATATAAACCTGTTTCATCGAAATAAGCATTCTCCTGTATCATGATCGAACGATCCCAAATATCTCCCAGTCCGTCTCCTAACCATTTCCCGGTTTTCTCCGCCAGGGGTAAGGATAGTTCCTGCGACAACGCCTTTCCGGTGGGGAAAATAGTTTCGATTTTAACCCAAAGGTTTTGCATGGGATACGATCCGGTATGACGAACATTGATATAAATATTGTACAAGGTAGCAGTATCGGTTATCTCAACTTCAAACGTAATTTTTTGATCGTGCATCCAGACATAATCCTTGATCTTGGTGTTTTTTTCAAACACCCTGTTTGTATCGCAACTTTCGAGCGAGTATACCAGAAAGATCAAAGATATGATGAGGAGACGATTCATCTGCGTTTCTTTCGCCTATAGTATTTTTTCTTTTTTCTCTTGTTGCCGAGTCTATTGATATTCACTTCACCAATAACATCCATTGATTCGGTTTGCTCTTCTTTGATCACCTCTTCCTGTATCGCCAATGTTTCCGGTTTTTCACCTTTAATATTCATTTCAAGATATTCCTTGACCTGGTCCGTACTCAGCGAATAAAGTTTAGATTTATCAGCATACTTGTAAAACATCATGCGCCTCAGGATATCTGTCTTGATTAACCTGGCTTCGCCGGCTTCTGTAACTAATTTATCGGCTTTCTTAGGAAAATCGGCTAGCGCTTCCTTGTAAGCAGCGTGTTCAAAATTCAAGCAACACTCCAGACGACCGCAATGACTTGCCAGCCTGTCGGGACTGAGATCCAGATTTTGATGTCTGGCGGCAGCGTTGGATACCGATTTGAATTCCGTCATCCATGAGGTGCAGCATAACTCCTTTCCGCAGGGTCCCAATCCTCCAATTCGCGCAGCCTCCTGGCGTATGCTGATCTGTCTCATCTCGATCTTTGCTCTGAACTCTCTTGCATACAACTTTACCAATTCTCTGAAATCCACCCTGCTTGGAGCGGTAAAATAAAAGGTGATCTTCTTTTTGTCGCCCTGGTAATCTACATCTGTTACTTTTAGTTCGAGATTGAGATCCCTTGCGATTATCCTCGCCTTAACCATGGTAGCATGCTCTAACGCTTTTGCCTCTTCCCAAATGGTTATATCCTTATCGCCGGCAATTCTGTAAACTCTCTTCAATCCTGCCGGATCAGGGTTGACTTTCTTTTTCTTCATTTGAAGTTCCACTAACCTGCCCACCAGAGTAACCATTCCAATGTCATGCCCTGCGGGAGCTTCGACAGCAACTAATATTCCCGCGTCAAGTTCTGATCCGGTATCGTTAATAAAGAATTCCTTTGAGGCACCCTTTTTAAAGCTTACTTCAACAATACTAAACTGCTTTTGGCCTTCAGGCAGGTCTATATTTCCAAGCCAGTTATATACGCTGAGTTTTTCGTTAAGTATTTTTCGATAAATACTCTCGTAGTTCGTTTTTCGGTGTTGTGATTGAGTTTTAGATATTAACTCTTCCATTTTTCTATAGTTGACTCATGCCATAGTTGTGTATGATCGTTTATAATCAGATATCGCCCTGTCACTCAATAATTCAGTTAGCAAAAGGGTCAGGTCAAAGAATAGGATCTTTGGATGCGCATTTCTCTCAATGTAATAATGTTTTTTATTTAATATCGTGATGAGCAGCTCTGTTTTTTCAATATCCAATCTGCTCGAAAGTTTTTCAACCAGGACGTGTTCCGCGCCCTTCAAGCGCAGTAATGATTCGTTACCATATTTGAAAAGGACACACTCCCGCAAGATTTGCAATAAATATTTTATAAATCCTTTTTGACTTTCTCTTCCTGTAGAAGCAATCCTGTCTACCCATTTAGAAATTCCAATTCCGTTATTCGAGACTGCAAGGTTTAGAATTTCTTTAAGCAATGTTTCATTGTCATTATCTGCGTTACTGATCAGGTTTTCGATCTCGTTGATATCTCCTTCGGCCAAATGAGCGATCTTGGATGCTTCTTCTTTCCCAAGTTGAAATTTATCCAAACAGGCTTTTATAATATTTTCATCGCTTAACCGGTTTATTTTAACTAGTTGAGTTCTGGATTTTAATGTGTTTAGAATGAGATCCTGATTCTGGGCCACCAACAGTAGTACCGTATCTTCCGGCGGCTCTTCAAGAAGATTAAGTAAAATGTTTCCGGCCGCTCCAAGATATTCAGGCATCCACATGATCAGGATCTTATATTCACCTTCGAATGCTTTCAGCGATAACTTACTGATGATGTCGTGGCATTCTTCCGTAGTGATGTTTCCTTGTTTTCCTCTTACAGTCTTTTCAGCCAGCTTATCGTTCATAATTTGGATCCAATCGAAAACATTTCGTTGAGCTCCATCCTGCAAGAACTGGCGCCACTCTTGTATCCAGACGACACTTTTGGTTTTTTCTCCCGACTTTCTTGTTATTACAGGAAAACTAAAATGAATATCAGGATGGATCCACTTGTTTGCTTTTATACAAGCACTGCATTTTCCGCAACTATCTTGCTCCCCTTTGTCTTCACATAAAAGATACGTTGCGTAAGCCATTGCCATGGGCAGACCCTCATTTCCTTGCGGGCCCAGAAACAACTGTGCATGGCTTACCCTATTGGATCTGACCCCTTCGATAAGCTCATCTATCACATTTTTATTCCCATAAATTTCTTTAAACATAGACATGTTGCTTGTCCTGTTTTAACAAAACCAAAATTAATTGAATAAGTTGAGATGAGAGAATCTAATTAGTTAGATTCTATGGCCCGGATCAATTCTTCAGCAAACGGTTTGACCCTCGAAGAAAATACACCTATTAATTCGCCTCGTTCATTGATGAGGTATTTCTGAAAATTCCACTTTACCTTACTATCGCTGAAATGGTTAAGCTCTTTTGTTGTTAACCATTTATAGATCTCATGCATATTATCACCTTTGACTGTTATTTTGGTAGTCATTGGAAAGGTGATTTGATATTCCTCTTCACAAAATTCAGCGATTTCATCGTTTGTTCCGGGCTCTTGTTTGCCAAAATCATTCGCCGGAAATCCAATGATCACCAACTTATCAGCGTATTTTTTAGAAAGTTTTTGAAGATCCTCGTATTGAGGTGTATAACCACATTTTGAAGCTGTATTAACTACCAGGATCTTTTTACCTTCATAATCCGACATACTGATCACGTCTCCCTTCAATCCCTCGATCTTAAAATCGTGGAATGACCCATGAGTAATGGAAAGGGATAGAAAAACGACTACCATTAATTTCATCTCAATTATTATTAATTGCTAATTATAACAACGTTACGAAGATAGGAAAATTATTCACCACGTAAATGATCGTGTTCCTTAAGATCTCAATTACTAGTTCTTACTTTCATTTTCCATAAACTTAACGTACATTTGCACTTCGAAAAACTAAAAAATGCCAAATCACACAGCAACGATCAAGTCGGTCAGGAAGAACAAGAAGCGCCGGGCTAGTAACAGGTATTATGGTAAAACAACCAGGAACCTAATTAAGAAGTTACACGCTACAACTAATAAAAAGGAAGCTGAAGAGTTACATCCTAAAACAGTATCCGAAGTAGATAAATTAGCGAAGCGAAATCTTATTCACAAAAAAAAGGCAGCCCATATAAAATCGCAGTTAGCGAAAAAGATAGCTAGCTTGTAAAACAGGTATTTAACACATTCGAATACGGAGCTTATAGATGCAGCCATGGTTCATGGCCTCATTTATAAGCTCTTTTTTTTTGCTATATGAAATATACAGAGGAAAGAACCGGAATAAAATTATGGGCGGAAGAGGATCGGCCGCGTGAAAAAGTCTTGTTAAAAGGCAAAGAATCACTGAGTCCGGTTGAGCTAATCGCGATTCTGATTGGTTCTGGAAATGTAAATGAATCAGCAGTGGATCTCGCAAAGCGGATCTTACTTGGAGTAAATAATGACTTGAATGAATTAGGAAAATTGACAGTCGAAGACTTGTTAAAGTATAAAGGGATAGGAAACGCCAAGGCTGTTTCGATTATTGCGGCACTGGAACTGGGAAGGAGAAAGCAGATCTTTGAGGTAAAGGAAAAGCAGAAGATCACTTCTGCCCGGGATGTTTTTGAGATGCTGCAACCATCGCTTACCGACCTGCCTCACGAGGAATTTTGGTTGTTACTTCTAAATCGATCCAACAGGGTCATAAAGCAGATTAAGGTTAGCTCGGGGGGAGTATCAGGAACCGTAGTAGATCAGAAGATGATCTTTAAGTATGCAATCGATAATCTGGCTTCCTCTATTATTATATGCCATAATCACCCTTCGGGAAACAAACAACCCAGCAAAGCCGACATAGAACTAACTAAAAAGATGAAAAAAGCGGGTGATATGCTGGATATACCGGTATTGGATCATGTAATCATCACCACCGGAGAATATTTAAGCATGGCAGAAGAAGGTTACCTCTGACTTATCTTACCACAATGAACTTCCTGACAATACGTTTATTGTCAAAATCTACAGAGATAAAATATATTCCATTACTCAAGTTGGATACATTTACCTTCATTTCTCCAGCCTTAATGAGCTTTCTGTTAATGGATTTATTGGGTAACAGTTGACCAAACGAATTGAACACTGAGACCGAGACGTCAATATTTCCAATTGGGATATAGTAATCTACGATCAACTCACTATTTGTAATGGTTGGATAGATCTTAACGGTAATATCTTCCAATGCGTCCCCGGGTTCATTAATTCCGACGTCGAAATTTTCTGTACAATGGCCCACCATGGCAGTTACCAATACTTCTTTATTATTGTTATTCTGAACAAAGTAAATAACTCCCAATTCATTGTTATCATTAACATCTTTGATAACCCACTGTTCACTCACTGCCACCTTCTGTCCTGCAGACAGTGAAGATCCCATGATCGTTCCAATCGCATCCGGTAGATAAGTCTTCATGACCCATTCAAAATGTTTGTTATTATTAGAACCCGGTGGCACGACATAGTCTACCCGCCTTTCTATCACCACCATATGGCTGAAAAAATCTCCGGAAACTGCATTTATTGCCTCGATCTCAGCCATAGCATATAAGGTATCTCCAATAATATTAAATGCTGCATTATTTATTTTAAGGTCTGAGCTAATTTTAGATCTATCCTCAAAGTTGATGGGAAGGATCGTAGCCGTATTAGCTGCAACGTAATTCCCGTCAATCACGCACCAAGGCAATACGGCACCAACACCATAATAGCTTGTTCTCTTGGAAATATCAGTTGGATTAGAACTATACATTGGATCGATACCGGCAGCCTGCGTGTGATTAGCGATCGCTACTACGTAGGTACTTGCATCATTCATATATCCTTCCAACAGCTGATCTGTTACCAAGCAGGCTCCGCATGAAGCTGAGGTAAAATGCTCGACCAAAACCAACCGCTTGCTTGGTATGACTATTACTGTTTGAGTAGCAATGTCATTTCCACTATTATCATCTGATCCGGAACTGTTGACATCAGATATTGAGATTTCCATAGTATGCGTACCCGCCACCCATGCATTCCATGCGTACTGGTGAGTGAAACTATATGTTTCCGTTGGAGCAATCGACAGACCCGTTAATATTTGCGTATTAATATTACCATCCCCGTTAAGTTCCCAGCTAACAGTTATATCGGTAATAGTTGTGGTACCAAGATTTTGAATTGTAGCTAATACAGGTATTTCACAAGAGCCAACTTTTTCTGCCATATTTAGATAAATGGCTGCATCCTCATTAGGAGGAACACGTATATCTACATTATCGATAGCAAATCCACTTGCCCATAATCCATTATCATCATGGTTAAAACCTACTTCTACTGTTGTCGAACTGGTGTAAGCACTGAGGTCTACTGCAACAGAATTCCAGTTATCAGCTCCTACAAGCGTATGAACCGTATTCCAGTTGGTGCCACCATCCACTGTTACTTGCACGGTCCCAACACTTCCAAAATCGCCGGTAAAAAATGTCTCAAATATGAGGTATACATTGGTGTTGCCCGTCAGGTCCATGACGGGAGTTCTTAACAGGTCCGCATCCGCAGTGTTTGCGGTTGCTGTGACATCATCATGCTTGTCGTCGTTAGAAACTGCAATCTTTGAATGAACTGGTATATTAAAAAAGTTGCTTGTTAAAGAAGAGATATTCCCAAATTCCCAACCCACCGAGTTGCCATTTTGTGATTGGGTCCATCCGGTGGGGAGCGATCCTCCCTCGAAATCTTCTGTTAATATTTGCCCAGAGAGCGAGCTGAAAGTAATAATTAGAGTTAGGGTAATTGTAGAAGAACAGATCAGATTTTTCATGGTGTTAAATTTGGGGTTACTAATATCTTACATTAATTTCTAACTAGCAAATTACCTATTATAGTATACTATCGGCAAATAACACGATTAAAAGCAGTTTCTTTGCGGTTTAATTGACAAAATAAGACATGAATACATTTTTAGATAGCGGTTTGGATAGCAGAATTCTGGATGCGATTAAGGAACTTGGGTTTGAGACGCCTACACCGATACAGGCTAAATCAATTCCGCATTTGATGTTATCAGACCGGGATCTGATTGCTTCAGCCCAAACAGGCACAGGAAAAACGGCAGCGTTTGGATTACCTGCTATACATTTAACCGACATTGGAAATAAAAGAACCCAAACATTGATACTCTGTCCGACAAGGGAACTTTGCGTACAAATTACCAGGGACATTATTAACTTTTCGAAAAATATAAAAGGGCTTGGTATTGTTGCCGTCTATGGTGGTGCAACTATTCAGCCACAAATAAGAGCTTTGACCAAGGGCGCCCAAATTGTCGTGGCAACACCCGGCAGGGCAAAGGATTTGATCAAACGTAAAAAATTGGTACTTGGAAGCGTGGTGCGTGTGGTACTCGACGAGGCAGACGAAATGCTGAGTATGGGTTTTAGGGAAGACATTGATTCAATTCTGGCACAGACACCAAAAAAGAAACAGATCTTGCTGTTCTGTGCCACTATGTCCAAGGATATAATTTCTATTACGAAAAAATTCATGAGAGATCCATTGGAAATCTCTGCTGCACGTGTGAACTTGGGCGCTGAAAATGTACGGCATGTATACTATATGGTGCATGCCAGAGACAGATACGAGTTACTTAAACGCATTGCCGATATCAATCCGAATATATATGGGATCGTATTTTGCAGGACAAGAAGGGAGACCAAGGAGATTGCAAATAAGTTGATTCAGGATGGGTATAATGCCGATGCCTTGCATGGCGATTTGTCGCAGGGGCAGCGTGACGAGGTGATGGGGAGATTCAGGAAGCGAGCGTTGCAAATACTGGTTGCTACTGATGTAGCTGCAAGAGGAATTGATGTAGAGGATCTGACACATATTATCAACTATAATTTACCCGATGAGATTGAAATTTACACGCATAGAAGCGGTAGAACAGGAAGGGCAGGCAAAAGTGGTATTTCGATTGCTATAATTCATACGCGTGAAATCAGGAGAATCAAGGAAATTGAGAAAAGATCTGGGATAACCTTTTCTAAAGAGACGGCCCCAAGCGGCAAGGATATCTGCACCACTCAACTCTACTCACTAATAGATAAAATAGAAAAAGTTAAGGTAGACGATAAGCAGATCGAACCTTTTTTACCCACAATTTATGAGAAACTGGAGTGGCTGAGCAGGGAAGAACTTATTAAGCATTTTGTATCTGCCGAATTTAACAGGTTCCTTGACTATTCTACAAATGACCGTGACATCAATG
>JACZTA010000286.1 GCA_022573915.1 Bacteroidota bacterium
ATGACAAACCATTTTCAGGTTTGGTCAAAGAAACGGCGGATAACGGTGATTACATTCTGCACCATATGAAGAATGGCAGGATCGAATTGCAAATGGGATATTACGCCGATAATAGCTGGGAAAGAGTTGTTGAAATGGAAGATGGAATGGAGCATGGGAAATTATTGATGTTCCATCCAAATGGGGAAAAATACATCGAACAACATTACCACCACGGTGAACCTATAGGACTGTGGAGCATATGGGATGATCAGGGTGTACTTCTTGAAGAAAAACAACATCGGGTTATCATTTATAAGAAGGAAGATCAGATGAAGAAGTCACCTGTGAAGGAGTGAGAAATGTCTCAGGTCCAAAGTCTAATGTTCTGAGGTTCATGTTTCATGTTCAATGTTGAGTCCACTCCGAAAAGTGTAAGAATAGATCATGCCACAAAAACACGAAAACACAAAATTTCACAAATAATTGATATTTAATTATTTATATTTTGTGTTCTTTGGTGATTTAGAGCTTTTGTGGCGAAAAATGACTTTTAGGAGAGGACTCAATGTTCAAGGTAGTAACTTCAGCGGAGCTACGCTGGGTAAGCAGGTGCCACTCAATTTATAGAATCAGGCTAATCTAAATTTAATATCAAGAAAATCATGGCAAATAAATCCCGGTAGCGAAAGTACGCTACCGGGATCGTGAAAATAGACGAATGAGAAGGAATTGTTTTTTAGCCGTTTAGAAACGTTGTTGTTTATTTTTTAATAAGGAGCAGTTGAAGTAATTATTTCTATCCCTGTGTAATATTCGATTACGTGGATAGTTACAAAAGTCATGATCCAACCTGCTAGAACTATGAGTACTACTTTTTGAGTTCCTGATGACTTTTTCTTTGCTATCGCGTTGTTTTGATTGTTGTTAGTCGTTTTCATAATTTCTGGTTTTTACGTTTTTGGTTTATTGTGTTGTTGTGATAGTAATACACACGTATTAAGCGATACCCTTACGCTACTCCGATAGTTTTTTGATTTTATTGAGTTTTGAGTTCAAAAATTGACTAAAAAGTCTTCAGTCTACCGTCTCCGGTCGAGGTTTTATGTAGTTAATGAGGGCTGGACGGGAGACGGAAGACCGGAGACTGTTGCAGACATATATTATCTTGCGATTTAAACGGAATTTCAAATGAATAAGAGACCATTACTCACCCTCTTTACATTTTTCGTTATAATCTTAGTATCGGTTTATGTGCAAGCCCAAGACGCACATGATGAGGAAGGAGACCACCATCATCATAAAAATGAGCTGAGTATCGCTGCTGGAATTGTTCCCTTAGTAGCCGAAGATAAATTAACAGTGGGTTTTCATCTGCATTATATAAGAGGGATTGGGGAAGCTCACAGAATCGGGATTGGTGTGGGACTAGAGACCATACTCGATGAGCATAAACACTACACGATTTCTGCAGTACTTCATTATAGGCTCTACAAAGGTCTTATAGTCTCTGCAGCTCCCGGTCTGCTGATCTTAAAGCAAAACTCAACCAATGAATATCAATTTGCCCAGCATATTGAATTAGCTTACGAATTTGAAGTAGGTGAGTTTCATATAGGGCCCGTAGTAGAGTTAGGGTTAGAAAAAGCCGGGGTTCACTATATGGGCGGGATACATCTTGGAATTGACTTTTAATTTCATTTTCCTGACATTGATGCGGCGAATAGAGAAGGTTCGATTACGGATCCACGGTCCTCAGTATCGAATCCAGCAATTATCATTTAGGTAACTTCAATAAACTATGAATCAAACTAATCCTTTAAATTCAACTATATCCTGCCTTATATTATACCTGATTCTTGAACAATAAAATCCTTTCAAATCCAATAAAACTTTACTGAAAACCGTTAATTTATTGCTGTACTCATCCATATGATTTAAAGTAAATAACTTGTGTATCCTCGTTTAACGTCTGATAAAAGGTATTAAACCCCAGAGCAAGCGCTGGACTCATATTTCCGCAGCAAGCTGCGGGAAATTAAACCATAGCCTTCTCGTCCGCCTTCTCCGCCAGCCGGCGGAGAAGGCGGAATTAAAAACTCAACATAAATGCATCTGAATTTATTTTTAAGAACCCTTTTTCTTATCAACTCTAGTTTCTTGAGCGTTGACAATCATGAGAATGGCCCGATAGATCAGGAAGCACTTTCTAGAAAAACGATTTATACTGATTTTAATCAAACTCTTAAAAACCCAAATAATGTTTACAGATTACGGGTTGTAAATAATGGTAAAATTTCACCTCTTATCAAACATCTTGTAAACCTACAGGAGATCGCCTTTTTCGGTAACGATCGTGATGTACGTTTGAAATACTTGCCCGATGAATTTTTCGAACTTAAAAATTTAACTTCTTTAACCATTGGCGCTACGGGAATTGATAGCATCCCTTCGGGTGTTGAAGAATTGCAAAACCTAAGAAGTATTTCTTTCAGCGGAAAACTACCTGCCGAAATTTATAAAATAGAAAGCTTACAAAATGTGATCACAAATGTTCTCCCAATAGATACCAAGCTTATTAAAACAACAAATATTAAGAAGCTAAATGTTTGCTATCTCGATCCAATACTTATCCCATTCTTAGGTTCCCTGGAAGAATTAAATGTCCGCTCAGCATACCATGGTGGATGCAATGAGTTAGAAATTTCCGCATCTCTTTTAAAATTGAAAAATCTTAAGAATTTAAATGTTTGGTTTACGAATCTGGGCAATACTGAATTACAAAACCTAATGAGCATTTTAGGAAAACTTCCAAACCTTCAAACATTATCACTTAATCTTAGGTTTACAGGCGGTAAAATAAAGGCAGCTAATTATAGCGTAAAAGTGGATTCCCAGCATTTCAGTAGATTAAAAAACTTTTATTTGTGGTGCAATAACTTAAATTTAGAAAATCACTTATATCATGAGTTTTCAAAAGTTAAAAGTATTAGAAGTATCAATATCAGAATTCCTTATAAACAAATTGATTTTACTACCGCGAACAATCCTCTCGGCCGTTTAAAGTCATTAAGTATTCAACTTAGTGAAATGAACCACTTGAGTGATGTAAGAATTAATTTTAATCGCATATCTTATTATCCGGCAATCGAAAGAATATTTGACCTTCTAAGTGAATTGCCTCATCTTGAAAAACTCACCATCGATGACCTTGATCTCAGTGAATACCCAACAATTGCAGAAATAAATGATGAAGAGGCTGTGTGGTGTAATGGCGTGCATAAATTCCCTAAATCAATCTCTAAATTAAAATCACTCAAATCAATTAGTATAAATAATGTAGGCTATATGAACTATGAGTCTTTTTATACATTATTGGGTAAAATGTATCACGTTGAAAGCATTACAATTAATACCGGTTGGGGATGTGAAAACGAACCATATAAAATTGAATTTGACTCCATTCCTAGTCTTAAACATATCAAGAAAATACAATTTATTGAGATTCCAAGTGAAACCATTAACTCAACCTTCTTTAATACATTTTCCAATTTGGATACACTTATCATTTCTGATTACAACCCATTTGACTTCAGTAACTTGGCAAATAAGAATAGTTCTGCTAAAGAAATAATAATTCAACATACACCTTTTAGAAGCAGAACCCCTTATTCCAGATATATTGAATTAAAGAAACTTCTTCCAAAAAGTAGAATTACCTTGAATAATCCTCTGATGATAAAATCTTTTTATAGACGTTCCAGGTATAACGAGCTTATAATGGTTCGTCCCGAAAGACCTTCCGACTGGATCAACCATAAAGAGAAACATACGATCTTCTTGCCCTCCCTTAGAAATAACAGAGGAACCGCTATAACTCATTGGTTTCCAAATGGCTATAAAAGTTATGAAATGACCTAGAAAAACGGAAATCCAACGGACTTCCTTGCGAGATGGTGGTATGATAGTGGAGGATTAAGAAAAGCTATTTCAAGCTACCATGGTAAAATTATTGAATGGCATGAGAATGGCGAGTTAAGTAACGAATGGAGCTATAATGAAAATGTAAGACTTGATGGTCAACAATTTGCTTGGTATGAAAATGGAATAATGAAAGAAGTGGTGAATTACAAAGATGGGCTAAAAACAGGATTATGGATTTATTACAACATGAAGGGCGAGGTGATAAATGAAATAAATTACGAGATTGAATAATCAGCCAAAATATTTGATCATTTAC
>JACZTA010000287.1 GCA_022573915.1 Bacteroidota bacterium
ATTAATTTTAAGAAACGATCAAGAAACTAAACTTAAACCTCAAATTATGAACGGAAGAGTAAAACAGGTGGTAAGACCATCAAGTTCTAATGCAGCTGCTACACCGGGACATGTCGGTGAACATCAATTCGATCAGGAAAACTACACCGAATCCGGTGAAAAAATTGAGGTAAATGATTGGGCGGAATATGAAACCATGGATGACAACCGCGTGGACATGATTAGAAAGTCCGAGACCCCGTCTGACGATGATACCGGTGCGGAATCTGATTCTCCTGAGTAGACTGGCATCTCTTACTGGTTAATCCCCAATTCAAGGGATATATTTGTTGACTCTTAATGTTAGAAAAGTGGAAGGGTGGGTGATGAGAGTCGAACTGAATAATTACATAGTCTTTAATATCTTTAACACTTCTCGATATCTCTGGAGTTTCTCTGAATTGAGTAAATAATTTATTCTGAAATCATGCGAAGAATCATTCTGATATTTAGTTGTTTTCTTGTCCTTTCAGCATTTGCCGGCTGTAATCAGGAGCAAAGCTCATCCGATCCTGAACAAAGTTTGTCCGATCCCGAACAGAGTCCAACCGAAGTTAATGTTCAATACGAAGCCGAAATTGATAGTTTGAAGGAAGTCATCGCCGATGGTGAAGCACAGTTAAAAGAACTGATAGAAAGCTCTACCAACAGACGTGGCGGACGTTCTATAAGAAGTGATACACCGCGAATTATCATTAATGGAAATGTTCGCATGGTCTACCGGCCACCCAGCCAGCCCGGCATTTTGGTTGAAGGCAACGATAGCTATAAATTTTACCATACTAGTTATATGCTTACCTCCCAACAGATCTACGTAGGTGATGACGCCCGTTTTATTCGTTTCGATGCAGAAGAGGTAATACTGCTGGATAAGGAGTAATAGGGGCCAATCAAGTACGCAACGTTCTTGGCAGTGTAAAGAAGAAAGTACTTCCTTCGCCTACCTTTGATTTCAGCCATACCTTCCCCCCATAACTTTTTACTATTTTCTTTACGAGCGCTAAACCGATCCCTGTTCCATTTTGATAACCTCTGCCGGGAACGGTTTCAAACATCTGAAATATTTTTGAATGGTATTGTTCCTTCACACCGGGTCCGTTATCCGATATGCTAAACTCCCACGAGCCATTCTGACGTCTGGAACTAATTTCAACAGTACCATGCTCTTTATCATTGTATTTTAATGCATTGCCAACCAGGTTTCTGAAAATATGCCTCACCTGAACTTCATTACCATATACAAAAGGTAAAGAGATAAGGATCTTTATTTCAACATGATCCGAAGATGGCAGGATGTCAATCACATCGGGAACAATAGCATTCAGATCCAGTAAACCCCTGGAAATTGGAACTTATGCATACTTGTATGAAATACATACGCTCGAAGGGGAAAAATTGGAAACAAGAGAAGGGCATATTTATTTGATACGATAACTCTGATCTTATCAAAACAGTCATACTCCCGTGTCAGGTTTGAAACCTGACACCAGTGGCAACCACCCCACCCCGTACAAATGTTGCTCGTGAGCAACATTTCGTTTTTAAGGCCATATTTGAACTCAACTTTTGGCCTTGCTCCTGAAAAACTTACATTTTTCAAAACCGGAAATTCAATATTTTCCGAAACTCTGTCGATTAATTTTCACAGAGGTTAGTTTGATTTCAGGGTATCCTAATGTATATTTGATATATGAAAAATTATAACATAAGTTTATACATCTTAAAACCGTTAATACTATTGTCATCCTCCCTTTAGCGCTCATTAATAAAACGAAACAAGTGTGAAGACCACCACTCTACTTATATTTACCATTATTCTTTTCTCTTTTGCTCCTCAGGATGACTTCCTGACAGAGCAGAAAAGGTATCCGCGGGTAAGAACTGCTTTTGAGGACAAGGAAGATAAAGTAATTAAAACGCTCGAGCATAGTGGAATTAAGGTGAATGAGCTGAATATTCTGATAATGGCGTTCAAAGCCGAAGAAAGACTGAACATTTACGCAAAAAACCGAACTGATACAAACTATAAGAAACTCCTTTCCTATAAGATCTGTTCAAATTCCGGAGTGCTTGGTCCGAAGAGAAAAGAAGGAGACGCGCAGGTGCCGGAAGGTTTTTATCATATCGACCGGTTTAACCCCGCTAGCACTTTTTATTTATCCCTTGGACTTAACTATCCTAATAGCTCCGACCGTAAATTAAGTAAACACCCAAACCTTGGTGGAGATATTTTCATCCATGGGAACTGCGTAACAATTGGTTGTATGCCCATGACTAACACTAAAATCAAAGAAATTTACCTCTTCGCAATTCACGCAAGAAACAATGGACAATTAAAAATTCCGGTCTATATTTTTCCTTTTAAAATGACGGAAGAAAATTTTAATACCTACAAAAACAATGGTACCAAAATCGAATTGATTGACTTCTGGACAAATTTGAAAACCGGTTACGACAAATTCATTAGAGACAAAAAAGAACTCGAAATATCCGTTGACAGGGAGGGAAACTACATTTATTGAAGAATAATAAACTAAATAGAAAAATTGATCTGAACACTCCTCAGTTCATTAAGGCATGAATACGATACTTTCTTTCTCTATAGCCCTTCTACCGATCTCGAAAACCAAAAAATTTAAGAAAACTTAATTCGTAATTTTCTTTAGCATTTTTTACAAATTCATATCTTTATATCCTTTGGCATACTTCTTGTCTAATGTGCGCCGAATTGATTTTGATGCGCCAACCCTCTTCAAAATCATTTTAAAAACCCAAATCGGAACAATTAATTATTAATTTAAAAAATGCTGGTCAGGTGTTGAGATGAATCGATTAGAAAACGAGTTTCAAAAGATTATTTTTGTTTGGATAAAACAAATAACACTTGATAATGAAAGCATTTTTTGCGTCAGCCCTCACGCTGGTGATCGCCTTCACGGCCTTTGCCGGATTAAAAGCTGAATCTTATAACAATAATTATTATCACGAGCTGATCAACAAGGTCTATTACGAAATCGTCCTGTCGGTTGGCAACTATAGTCTGATCACTCCTAAGCTGGTGATCAAAGACAGCAAGAAGTTTGTTGCCAAATATTCCTCTAAGAAAAATACCATCTATTTTGAAATGGCAGCCTATGAACTCTGCCGCGAACTGGGTGCCGATTCATTAAATGCGTTGGCTTTTATACTGGCGCACGAACTGGCGCACCATTACCGGGAACATGGTTGGCTGAAAAGAACAGGGAGCAGTTATGCCGGATTAGATATTGGCAAGAAACTCAAGGCAGCAGGCGTTTCAAAAGACAAAATACTTATCTATGAAACAGAAGCCGATATCTTTGCCGGTTTTTATGCGCACGTTGCCGGGTATAACGCACTTCCGACCGCTAAATTGATCCTGGATAAGATCTACGAGGCTTACGAAATTCCACACGAAATTGACCACTACCCCTCCCTCTCAGAAAGAAAAAACATTGCACAGCGATCCGAAGAAAACCTCGCCCAACTGATCCCCGTTTTTGATGCCGCCCATAACGCCCTGCTCATCGGCCATTATGATGAAGCAATTAGCTGCCTCGAATACATACTCTCCAAGAAATTTAACAGCCGGGAGATCTACAATAATATTGGCGTCGCTTATGCCATGCAAGCACTGGAATATTTTTCTACCGATGAATTGCTATATGTGTATCCTTTCGAGTTTGATGTCGATTCACGACTCAACTCTAACGCCAGAGGCAAAGAGGATGAACTTACTGATGGAGAGAAACAAGAACGTGACCGACTCCTGAACCTTGCACGCAAGTACTTCATCATCTCTATCACACTTGATTGGGGTTACGCTATGGCCTATAACAACCTGGCAAGCATAGAAGACCTCTCGGGCCAAATGAGAGATGCTCTCTTCTATAATTACAAAGCAGAAAGCCTGAGTATGGATGCGCCTGAAATGCTCGCCAAAGTTTACCTCGTTCATGGAGTGATCTTGGCTAATAACGGTAAAAACAAAGATTCAAGAAAATTCTTCAATAACTACTTCGCTTACTATAGATAACACAATTCCAACAGCAGGGACTTCATTAAGTCCAGCAGATGGAAGCATAGATGATGATGCAATTATCAATGTGACA
>JACZTA010000288.1 GCA_022573915.1 Bacteroidota bacterium
GCCGATACGGGATGGAGTGATGATGATTAGGAAGAAGTAATAATGGTGCGTTGTATTAATTCTTTTCAATTTGCAAATTGAAACTTGCAAATTGCAATTTTCAAGAAACTATATTGGATGCTGCAAAGTACGTGTATTTTCTCCTACAATAATTTCATATATAAAACTCGTTGGTAATTAAAGTCCTCAATGAAACTTCAGCTCAAGATCTTTCTGGTAACCCTGCTGCTTGCAATCCCTTTCCGAGCTCACTTACAGTCAACAGGAAAGATCTCCGTTGCTGAATACATCGATCAATACAATCAATTGGCCATGCAGGAGATGAAGCGGGTGGGTATTCCGGCTAGCATCACCTTAGCACAAGGAATACTGGAATCAGGATTTGGGAATTCTGAACTGACCAAAGTGGCTAAGAATCATTTTGGTATTAAATGTCATAATATGTGGACAGGGCCAAAATATTTCATGGACGATGACGAACGAAATGAATGTTTTAGGAAATATACATCGGCAAACCAGTCATTCATTGATCATTCGAACTTCCTGGCCCAAGGACGGAGGTATGCATTTTTATTCGAACTGGAAATAACTGATTATAAAGGGTGGGCCAACGGCCTTAAAAAAGCAGGGTATGCTACCAACCCGAAATATCCGGAATTGTTGACACAACTGATTAGCGAACATGAGTTATATGTATTCGCTATCAAATCTGTCGATGAATATGTTGCGGATCCTTTCATTGCCGTTTTTGAACACAACAGGATCAGGACTATTATTACAGGCAATAACGATACACCTCTCAAGATCGCAAACCGGTATCAAATCCGCTTGAATCGTATCTTGAAATATAATGATCTTGAACAAGATGCCCCGCTAAAAACAAAGCAACGGTTTTATTTGCAACCTAAGAGAAGGGTTACATATCAAAAACTTCACTATGTAGAACAGGGAGAAACTATGTATTCTATCTCCCAGCGCTTTGGAGTCAAACTCAAATTATTATTAAAACGTAATTTGATTAAATCGGGTGCAGAACCGCTGGAAGGCGAGAAGATTTACTTAAACCGAAGGCGAAAAGATGCTATTAAGTTAGAGCCGGTTGCAATGAGTGGCCAACCCGGTGCGATCATTATTTATATCGTCGCAACAGGGGATTCTTTGTTTTCAATAGCCAATAAATTCCATACAACAGTTGATAAGATCAAGGCTGATAATAATCTGCATTCCAACGCTATCAATCCCGGTGACTCCCTAAGAATATCTAAATAATTTATCTCTATTATTGCAGATAAATTGAACTTAGATGGAGAACATCAAGATCAAGGACAAGGAGTTTAAACCATTGATTGACAGCGCCAGGATTCAAACAAGAATAACTGAGTTAGCTATAGAATTGAACTCTGATCTTAAGGGTAAGAATCCGCTCTTTCTGGCAATTCTTAATGGTGCGTTTATTTTTGCGGCAGACCTGATGAAGGGGATATCGATTGATTGCGAAATATCTTTTGTAAAGCTGGCCTCTTATAAGGGAACCAAATCCAGCGGTAGTGTTCTAACGCTCATTGGACTTGATGAAGATGTAAACGATAGAAACATCATTATCATCGAGGATATCGTGGATACCGGCAATACGATGACCGAGCTTCTGCCTAAATTCAATGTTTTTTCTCCAAGGTCAATTAAGATTGCCACCATGTTCTTCAAACCTGCAGCACTCGTTAATCCAATAAAACCCGACTACGTAGGTTTTGAGATCGGCAACGAGTTTATTGTTGGTTATGGATTGGATTATGAGGGGTTAGGAAGAAATCTGAATGATGTTTTTGTGGCAATCTAAGAGCATGACGATGAGGGATATATAGGTAAGCAAATTTCAATTTGTAAATTTCTAAAAAGCAGAGAAACACCTTAAAGCCGTTAACAACCTTCAATTGTTTTGCACTCTTCACAGTTAAGAATTTTAATTTTCAATGAATCTTTTCCAGGAAGCTGGTGAGCGCATCCCAATATTCAACGTTATGTCTTTCCGATGACCATAATACTTTAGATCCATGATCGCCGCTCGAAGTGGGAATGAAATGCGTCACTACATTACTGTCCAACTCATCAACAAGTTTAGTCAGCTCAGCAGATTCAGATTTAGAAGAGGTGACAAACACCGGTATTGTCATTCCTTTAATAGATTCCTTGATGGAGATCTCGCTGCCAAAATATTCACCCGGACTGAATGCGATGATTGCTCTTACATCATCAGATTCACTTGCGATCTTTAATACCAGAGAAGCAGAATAGGAACTACCCACTAAGATTATTTTTTGATTGTATCTGCCGGCAATATATTTTAGTGCAGCTTCAATATCCGGTAAGGCATCAATGTATTCTCCCGGGAGTCCTTTGTCTCTTGCCCGCTTAGCTGTTTCATTAATTACATTATTAACCTTATCACCCGATCGTTGATCTATAGCCAGACAATTATAGCCCATCTTACCAAGGCGAATTGCCATTTCTATGTACTCCCCGCGACTGTAACGTGCCTGATGGCAAAGTAATATTGTTGGTGCATCATCTGAAATGTGATAAAGATCAGCTGTGATGGTTAAACCATCAAGTGAAGGAAATGTGATCATGTCAGCAATTTTAGTTTGAGCATACATGCAATTAATGCCCATAAATGATATCCCAATCAACAATAGAATGATCAATATTGTTTTCATTACCTAAACTTATAAATAAAATGAGATATCAACCAACCGCACCGGTCAGTAGATAGCTACCGGCAAATTCTGTTAGTTCGATATGGAGGTTCAATTTATGGCCGTCCTTTAAAATTACAACTCCCCTTACGGTTACCAGCTTTGCATTTTTCTGTGTACTCGTAATAATGATCTCCTTAATCCTATTAAGATCCTCATAATTGAGCTCTGTGGTTTCGTCCTGGTTGATGTTATTATTTACAGCGTGCAGACCCAACAACTCAGCAATGTATTGGGCCTTACTTAATCCTACGTCGAATACTTTGGTATTATAATGCACGGGATCAGCCCTTTTGGTAACTGCTTTCCAATCGTGTTGTTCGATCTCTATCTTTAATGCCGACAAGAATTCATTCAGCACTTTATCCTCCTCGCTAATTATGGATGACTTCTTAGCAGAATTACATGAGCTAACGAGAACAAACAATATCATCAATAAAAATATTGGAATTCGATTGAGTATGTTGTGATCGCTGTTTTCCATAGCCATTTTTATAAAACAAGTTGAGGGTGCATTCATATAACGGTCATGAAATAAGATTGATTACGCGGCAATAGAGCTTGTGGAGTAATATCTTCATTTAATATAATAATCAGCGTCAACCATTATGTTTTCGCCATACTTGTACAGGGCATAGTTAAACCCCTTTTTCAAAGCATAACCTCCTGTCTCGCCTTGTTTATTCAACGCTATAAAACCAACTTGGAAATCTTTATAATCTTTTTGTTTTTCAACAATTCGTTTGACAGCCAATTCACATGCCTCTTGAGGAGACTTGCCATTTCTCATAGCTTCTACAACTAAAAAGGTACCTGCTATTTTGATCACAGCCTCACCCTTACCTGTAGCGGTGGCCGCTCCTATTTCATTGTCCACATAAAGTCCGGCTCCAATTATCGGAGAGTCGCCCACCCTCCCCGGTATTTTCCATGCCCAACCGCTGGTAGTGCATGCTCCCCCAAGTTGCGAATTGAGATCTAATGCAACCTGCCCTATTGTATCATGATTATCCTCATCAATTTTCTTCATTTTAGGCGAATTTTGGCTCTTCCATTTTCGCCATGCTCTCTTTGAATCCTTGGTTAACAGGTTTTGTCTTTTGAATCCTTTTTCCAAAGCAAACTTATAGGCACCCTTGCCCACTATCATTACATGAGGTGTGTCTTCCATGACTTTACGCGCCACAGAAACCGGATTCATAATATGTTGGAGACAGGCAACTGAGCCTGCATCTCCGTACTCATCCATGATGCATGAATCGAGTGTAACCTTTCCGCTACTATCCGGAAACCCACCGTAACCCACGCTGGATGTGTTCGGATCAGACTCAGTTATTCTCACCCCGGCTTCTACAGCATCAACAGCTCTCTTGCCTGCTTGTATGAGTTTCCAAGCCTCC
>JACZTA010000057.1 GCA_022573915.1 Bacteroidota bacterium
GTACTGATCTGCCGTATGAAAAGGGGAATATCTATACCGGTAGGGCAGGCATTTATACAAGGAGCATCAAAGCAAAAAAGACAGCGGGAGCTCTCGTAATAGGACTGCGTCTCATTCATCAAAGGTTTGATAGGCGCAAAATTCTCCTTGAACTCCTGCTCTGATCTTGGTTTCTTGAATTCTGCCATACAACACCCTCGATTAAATTCAGTTGATGTAACAACTAAAGATAGTAATTGAATATAACCTTTTGAATATGGTGTGTAAAGGCGTTAACCGCATGCACTATAGTTTTTAGCTGGCGGTAACTTCGCAAGGAGATTATTGTTTTTGAACCTTCCTTACAGCATAATTACCTGTTGCAAATGTTACTCTGACAGTATAAATCCCCGGGTTAAGTTTATTGAGAGAAACCTCGCGTGTTGGATTCTCAATGATGGCCAATGTTTTGCCTGATACATCAAATATTTCAATCTTTTCAATCTTTTCTTCAGACTCGATTCTAAGTACATCCTTAACAGGGTTTGGAAATAACTTAAGATCAAGGCTTTGAGATACTTCAGTAATACCTGATATTATTGAAGTATTTTCAAAATATTGCATGGCACCATAATACTCACCAACAAGCAAGTCCATATCACCATCTCCGTCTAAGTCGGCAAAAGCAGGAAAAGCATAATAATAAGTTGAATCTAATCCAAAGGGATTCACCTGGGGCGCTGCAAATTGCGGATTAGATGCTGAGCCGGTATTTTCAAAATATTGCATAGCACCATAAACTTCACCAACAAGTAAGTCCAAATCACCATCTCCGTCTAAGTCGGCAAAAGCAGGAACAGCATAATAATAAGTTGAGCTGAGTCCAAAGGGATTCATCTGAGGCGCTGCAAATTGCGGACTAGCTGCTGAGCCGGTGTTTTCAAAATATTGCATAGCACCATAAGCTTCACCAACAAGCAAGTCCAAATCACCGTCTCCGTCTAAGTCGGCAAAGGCAGGAAAAGCATAATAATAAGTTGAATCTAATCCAAAGGGATTCACCTGGGGCGCTGCAAATTGCGGATTAGTTGCTGAGCCAGTGTTTTCAAAATATTGCATAGCACCATAAGCTTCACCAACAAGTAAGTCCAAATCACCGTCTCCGTCTAAGTCGGCAAAGGCAGGATGAGCATAATAATAAGTTGAATTTAGTCCAAAGGGATTGACCTGAGGCGCTGCAAATTGTGGATTAGATGCTGAGCCGATATTTTCAAAATATTGAAAAGCACCATAATATTCGCCAACTAATAAGTCCAAATCACCATCTCCGTCCAAATCGGCAAAAGCTGGGGAAGCCAAATAATAAACTGAATTTAGTCCAAAGGGATTCGACTGAGGCGCCGCAAACGATTGAGCTGATGCCTGGTTTGTAAATGAAATGCCAATTAAAATGGCTAGCGAACCCAATATTTTCTTTAAATCAATATGAGAAATCACATGAATTAATTCCTGTACAAGCTTTTTAATTTTCAGAACCAGTTTTTCAATTGGACCTGAAGTGTCTTCTCGATGATCAATTATAAGGTGCTGTAAGTTTTTAGCTAAAAACTTAAGCTGCCTTTTTTTTCTGGCGTAATAATTTTGTTTCATTTTAACATTATTTCCATTCATAATTAGTTACATATTAATCAGTTGATTTTGCCCAAAATGTTGCATCAGGGGTCATTAAACCTGCTTTATGATCAGGTTTAATAGTATTCAAAATGTTTGGGCGGATTTTATCCGGAATGATATGTACATCATAAATCTCATCTAAAGAAGTGAGATAAGTAATTTTCCCTGCAATGCTACCCGTGGGCAAATGAATTACCATAATTCCGGATTGATTTGCTTTTTCCGCAAATTCAAGTTTACCAAATGTAGAGGAGTTTTTCCGTAATTTAGAAAGTCCAATAAACAGGTAATCCTTATATAAAGACATTCCTCTTACAAACCCTTCTAGTTTAACTACCACCTCATATTTTCCATTATTGATGTCAATTTTGATCAACTCCCCCGTGGCAGATAAAAGCGCAAACAGATCATCGCCAAACAACCTGGGAGAATGTGGCATAGCCAAGTTACCAATAATAACTTCATTTGTGTCTAAATCAAAAATTACACCGGTTTTAGTAATATTCTCTCGCCAACTTTGGTGAGTATTGCCCTGGTTAAAGGCGGTGGCGTATTTAGGAATACCATTTTTCAGAGCCATTCCATTTAAATGGCACCTGTCTTCAGATACTAACTTATCAATGAAGGGCGGCGTCCAATACGGGGTAAAATTGTAATCGTCATCGATTTTAATAATACAAGAAAAAAGGGTATTGACTGCGAAAAGACCTCCATCATTGCTAAATCTTAAATCATGTATATCCAAAGGTCCGGTATGATAGGTAACACGCGGCATATACAAAGCGTCATATTTATTCGGTGATTTAGGGTAATGATTTGCCAGTTTCTTAGAATTGGAAAACACTATTATCTCATCTTTACAGGCCAGAGCAAGTTTATCTTTTTTTACATCTTCGGCTATACCCATCAATTTCTCAAAGTGTCTTGGCAATTGAACCAGGGAGTTTTCATCTTTTGGAGAAATAAAAATCAACTTTCCTGCTTGATATGTGGAAATTGCAATACTGCAATTAAGCTTTAGCAATAGCTCAGGAATTTGAGCAGTATATTGGCAACTGAATGGTGCTAAAGACTTTTTTATGTTTACTTCTTCTACGAGATTTTTCTTATTCATAGTGAGTTTTTAGAATGACAGCCAGCTATAAGCTGAAAGCCCTTTCCCTGGCTACGCGCAAGCATTTATGCGATGAGCGTCAAAGCAAAAGAGACAACGGGAACTTTCATAATAGGACTGCGTCGCATTCATCAAAGGTTTGATAGGCGCAAAATTCTCCTTGAACTCCTCTTCTGTTTTTGGTTTCTTGAATTCTGCCATATCACACTTTCAATTAAAATTGGTTGATGTAGCAACTAAAGATAGTAATTGAATCTAAGGTTCAATGTATGTTGTACGTTTGTGTTTTTAATTCTTTTCAAGTATTTCCATTAACCTATAATTAAGGTATAGTTTTTCTTTTCCCACCTTAATTGATCTAAGAAATTCTTTGTTTTCAAGTGCCATCAAGTAATTCCCCACAGTTTTTCGTGTTCCAAGGCCCTCATCAACTAAATACTGTCTTTTGGTGTAAGGGAGTTTGAAAATTATTTCTATCAGGTCTTTCGAATATATTTTCGGCAGCTTGGTTTTTATTTCATCGGACATTATTTGCATTAATTCCGTTATTTCTTTTAAACGGGTTATTCCTTTTTGTGATGTACTTTCAATCATGTCCAACATAAACATTATCCAACTTTCCCAATCTTCTTTTTCGGTTACCGATATTAATCTTTTATAGTATTCCGATTTGTTTTTGATAATATATTCACTTAAATAAATAGCCGGTACATCCAAAAGTCTTTCCATTTTTAAATAGAGTAAAAGCAAAATCCGCCCGGTTCTGCCATTTCCGTCTGAAAACGGATGTATTGCTTCAAATTGATAATGCATCAAGGCCATCTTGATGAGAGGATCAAGCGCATCATCTTCATTTATGAATAGCTCCAGATTATCCAGTTTTTTTCGAATCACATTTTCTCCTGATGGAGGTGTGTAAATAACTTCTCCTTTTTCATTTGTAAGGGTTGTGCCGGGAGTTGTTCTAATACCGGAAGTGTTTCGTCTGATGCGCTGCATTATTTCAATGCATAGATTACCCGTTATGAATGAAGTTGATTCTAATTGTTTTAAACCATGCCATAGAGCTTCCTTGTAGCTTATTATTTCTTTTGCAGCAGAATCCTCCACCTTCTTATCGGCAACGATGGATTTGTATAATTCATCATTGGTTGTAATAATGTTTTCAATTTCAGAGCTTGCCTTTGCTTCCTGGAGATGTATGGTGTCTAAGAATAACTGCGGATTTGGAAGGTTGATAATGGCTCCATTAAGATTTGCCAGCGCCCTGCTCGCAGTGATGGTTTTGCGCAAGATCTTCGTTGTTTCCAAATTGTTTTTTGGAGGCAAGAGGGGTAATTCGTTGTAGGGTATGTCTTTCTTAAAAGGGCTCATTTTCGACAGGGGTAAAATTTACACTCTTTATCCGAACGAGGGTAAATATACTAATAAATTACCTTTGTTAAACTATCGGGGGTAAAATTCGTCCTTGTTGCTTGATGGGGTTCTGCGGTATGATCTCTTCTTCTGATCTTGGTTTCTTGAATTCTGCCATGTCATTTACTTCGCTTGAACGTAGCGTTTACAATTATTCCATTACAACTTTTTTTACTATCGACTGATTGCCCCCGATCACATTGACGAAATAAAGTCCCGCTTCGATATTTAGGTTCAAATTAACAGTCATTATATCGTTTCGCGCACCCTGTAGTTCTTTCTGTAGGACCTTCTGTCCGAGCATATTGGTGATAATCAAACTCATTTTGTTGTCAAAGGAACTAAAAGTGATTGTGAAACTTCCGCGAGATGGGTTAGGGAATATAGTCAGGTTGTTTTCCCGGTTAAATTGTTTTTGAGAATTATAAACTAGGCAAGGTTCAATGTTGCTTACGTCAAAGCTTTCAATGTATCCTCCAAATGAAATAAAGAGAATTGTGTCAATAATTACTATGCTTTGAATAGGCCTTTTGGTCTTAAATACCGATATTTTTCTATAGTGGTAAATGTCGCAAATGTCAAATATGTGTAAGTCCACGCCACCAGCTCCCGGCAGATACAAAATACTGTCTCTGACCTTTGCCAGAGAAGTTTTATAACCATTCATTCCAAGCATGGGGCGTGTGGATGTATAATGTATGTTTGAAGTATCGGATAAATCCAGTTGAAAGAAGCTATTGCCCATGCTGGTACAAATAAAGTGTTTCATGGGCCGTTGTGGGTCCCAAATTGAGGGGCCACAAAATACCGGAATAGAATCAAACACTTGTTTAATGAATTTGGGAGGAGTGACTGTAGCGTCATACAAGTCAATGTAACTTAATGTGTTGTAATCATAGTCGTATAAAATGTCGTTGTACCAGCCCTTATAAGTTTCCGGTATATTGTTGGACAAAAGAATAGGATTAGATGGGGTAGAAATATCGAATATCTCTGTGCCATAACCGGTAACATCATTGTAGAGTTTTTTATCCCAGATATTAATTTTGTGTATGTAAGCATTGCCCGAATCATAGAATATAGATAAGGAATCGATCGCAGGTAAGCTATTAATGCTTGAAAACCTGATAGAGTTGAGCCCATCCACTCTAGTTTCCAGCATAAAACTATCAATGATGCGCATATCATTGCTCTTTGTAATGAAGGAATAATCTCCAAATACTTCCGATGTTGAGCGTTTTTTGTCGAAGACATAGACTGAATCGCTAGCACTTGCGAAAATAAATGCGGTGCTACTTGATTGTATGTCGTATATCCACCCGCCAACATTATGCGTATCTACTAAGGAGTAGTTAAATGAGCTCATTTTTTGGTAGATGTCAAAACCGCAACGCCCGGTCATTGTAAAAAGCAGGCTGTCATCGATCAGTAGTTCATATGGAGAGCAAGAAACACCGATTGTATCAACACAGATAATACTATTGAGATTCGTGATGTCATAAATGTAAATCAAATTGTAGTAAGTATTGTAAATCAAATTGTTATGAGCATACAGCAGGGAGTCGGTGATCCTAAGCAAAGACATTAAACTGTTGATGGAAATAGCGGTTGAATCAATCAATACCGGGTTTCCAATGGTGGAGATGTCGTAAGCAAAATTGCCAATAATCTGATTGAAATTCATTGCATCTCCCAGAGTAATTATTGCGGAATTGTTGTTTGCTTGCGCTGATATGATGCTACGGTTGGGTCCAAACACGATTGAATCCAGGAGAATTGGGGTAGAGGTAGTCACATCATATCTGAAAAAGGAATAGGAATTATAGGCAAATAGAAACGTGTCGACTACGGAGACATGGTCAATGTTTTGAGAGTTAATTGTGGTGATCAAAGTAGGGTTCGTTATATCTGAAATGACATAGACTGAAATGCTTTTATTATTGTTAGTTGCTACATACAGGATAGTGTCTTTGATGTCAATGTCGTTGATGTAGTTTAACGATAAATTGAGATTTACATAAGTTGGGTTGGTCAGATTACTTTTATCAACCACAATGATCGTATCAGAACGTTGAATAAAGAGATAGTCGGAATACTCTTTGATCTTTCCTTGAAGGTAAAAACCAGGTGCTGGTAACTTTGAAAGAAGTATAGGTACATTGAGATTCGATACATCCCAAATCATTAGTCCATAATCCGTTAAACAGAAAAGCGTCGTACTGTCTTTTTGGACTGATTTATAATGTCCTTTGACAAGAGGATAGTTTGTTGGAATGGGTGTTTGTGAGTAAGACAGGGTCGACAAGAACCCAATAAGAAGTATCAAGGGGAGTGTTAATTTTTTATTCATTTTATTTTAGCTAAAATTTAATTCCTCGCAGCGTCTCCTGCAAGAAACGCTGAGGTTGGAAGTTTAAACATCCGAGTCCTCTTCGAGAGACTCGGATGAGAAAAAATTGAGTTTCAAGTTATGTTCTCCTTGCTTTTAATATTTGTTTTAAGTTGAATGTAATCACCTCCAACTGCAAGCTGAAAGCCGTTTCCGTGCCAGTTTGCTTATAGCTGATGTTCGGGCATCCTGCCTCATTTATTCTATTATCAGTTTACCAACGGCTACAACCTGTCTGCCAGTCGTGAGTTGAAAAATATAAAGTCCACTGGTTAAATCGTCTCTTTTAAGTATTATTTGTCCAACTGTGATATTTTTAATTGTCCTAATAATTTGTCCCTGACTGTTCAAAAGTGTCATGGAAAATTCCCGGTTTTTCGAATCGTTTAATTCTATAGTAGTGTATTCAGTGAACGGATTTGGATATGCAAAAATATTTAGAGTTGGTAAGTCGTTGTCAAAGATCGAAACAGTTCCCCAGGGGTCAATTTTTACCAAATACATGTCGCTGTCCACTCCACCAACAGTGTCTGTGGTATACCCAAGCAGAATGTAACCGCCATCAGTTGTCTGCTGCACTGAATAAGCCTCACTCAATAGTCCCCTTGGAAACGTATATTCCCATTCAATTGCTCCTGTGCTGTCGGTTTTTATGCAGTACATATCGACAGTTCCACTGCTGCCGAAAGTGCCATCTTTTCGGCCTGCCAGTATGAAACCACCGTCTGATGTTTGTTTAACTGAATGTCCCATATCAGAACCAGTACTGCCATAATAATTACTCCATTGCTCATTTCCCAATGAATCGGTTTTTACCAAGTACAGTTTTCCTACAGTTGAGTCCTCATATCCAAGTAGTATGAAACCGTTATCGGAAGTTATATAAAGAGACCTGCCAATTTCATCTGAAGGTGTTCCGTAGGTTTTTGTCCAGGTTGTGTCGCCTGTTGCATTGGTTTTAACCAGAAACATGTCCTTCCCACCGAAACCTTTGCCGTTGGTTTCACCAATCATCGCGTAACCTCCGTCACTTGTTTGTACAACTCCTACGGCAAATTCCCGCCCGCTGCTGTTATGAACCTTACTCCACTGCTCGTTTCCGTTGAAGTCAGTTTTTACCATGTAAATATGTTCGTTAAAAGCTGGTCCGGTAAAGCCCACAGCGATGAACCCGCTATCGGAAGTTTGCTGCACAAATTGTCCAACATCTCTGTCAACTGTACCACTGTAGCGTTTATTCCATACTTCATTTCCGCTTTGGTCTGTTTTTATGAGAGCTAATGAATCATTACTCAAACCTGAATATGCTCCGCAGAGAATGTATCCACCATCCGTTGTCTGCTGCGCTGAAATTCCAAACTCTAATTTAGTGCCTCCGAATGTTTGGGACCATTGTTCATTTCCTTGGTAGTCTGTTTTTACGAGATACATGTCTTGGCTACCACTTCCAAAACTCCACGTTTGGCCGAAAAGGATATATCCTCCGTCCGTTGTTTGTTGTACTGATAATCCAAAATCACCGTCAGCCCCACCGTATGTTTTTTGGAATGTGGTCTGGCCGGAAACTGTCAAAGCGGTAGAAAGAATGATTGTCGTAAAAAGTTGTGTTTTCATATTTTCTTTTTTAACAGTGCCCTAACTGTAAGTTAATAAGTAGCTCTAATTCCCTACAATGTCTCCTGCAAGTGATTCTGTAAGCGGGAGTTCAAGCATCTGAGTCCTCTTTGAGAGACTCGGATGGGAAATAATAACATTTAAGATTTTGTTAGATAAATTAAATAGCCGAAGGAAAAAGCTAAACTTCTATTTGAAAGTCTTGAATAATAGGGGGCACCTTCATATTTTCTCAAGTCAGAAAATCCATGGATATAATGTATATCGAAAAAGACATCACCTATACCTAAATTGTGAGAAATTCCTCCTCCAAGACTCAACCCAAAATCAAATCTATTATCGGCAGATACCTGCTTGGTTGGTTCATCGTTAAAAGAATATTCGAATTTCATAATTTTTTCTTCGCATCTGATTTTCACTTTTGCATCCATCCAGTAGCCGTAATACGGGCCAATGTCTAAAAATAATGTTGTCGATTGATAATCATGAGTAAATTTGGTTAATAAAGATCCACTTAGGTAGTTTGTTGTAATCTGGCTATAATAAGTGTCTATAGTTGAATTAATTCTGGCACCTTTCTGAATGAACAATATTTCAGGTTGAACTGTAATAAGTTTATTTATTTTGACATTAAATATGCCTCCAAATATATAACCTATGGCAGGGACTTTCTTGGCATCTTTTTCATCCTGTTCATACTGCATTTTGAAAGTTTCAGTTGAAAAATTGATACCTGATTTCGGGCCTATAGCTATCTGGGAATTAGCATAAGAAAAACAAACTATCAAGCATATGGATATGATTACTCTTTTTTTCATAACGATTTATTTAGTTGTAATTACAAACTTATAACTCCACCAACTTAATTCCCCGCAGCGTCTCCTGCACTGGACACTGTGGGTGGAAAACGTCCGAGTCCTCTTTGAGAGACTCGGATGGGACTAATTGAGTTTCAAGTTATTATGCATTAAAACCTAAACAAGTAACCAATTGCGATAAAATATCCAACTTGTAATTCGGATATCGTTATATTCTCAGGCTTCTGTGAGTATTCCTCGTTTAAATCAAAGGCGTTGCTTATTCGATCAACATGCCCCACAATACCTCCAATATCAACCGAAATGCTATGCTTTTTGCCAGCTGAGAAACCGCCACCTAAAAGGAGTCTTGCCCTAATCTTTTCTGATATTGAAATAGCTGGACCCAAACTAATGTGAACCCCACATTTTTTTTCATCTCCAAACTTTTCCCCGGCGCGCAATAATGTTGCAATTCCAATTTCAGATTTTTGTTCCTTTTCTTGAACTAATGTAAACACTTGGGTACTATCTGTTTTAGCTTTACCCTTGGTTGAATAGCGTTGGTCATATAAATTTGAACCATAAAAAGATACCCCTATGGACCAGTAGTTATCACTTTTCAAAGGAAAGACAAAAGGCATTTCATAGGATTGCAAATTATACTCAGGTTTACGGGGCTCAAACTTCAACTTCACTTGCGCCTGGTCGCCTTTGAATTGAATCGGAAGTGATTTATACGTGCCTATTTTCACTTTTAAGAAAATTATCGATTTTAACAATTCAATAGATTTTTCTGCATTAACCGCTTCTTTTATGGTATTCGTGGCTGCTATAAATTTCCCGTATACATCTTTTCTTGCTTTATCTTCTTTTATATATTTTGGTTTTTTCTTTATCTCGTCAGCATGTTCTTTAGAAAAAGTCTCATAACTACTCTTTTTGTCTTTAATACTTTGATTCAATACATCAATGTCTTTTCTGAGCTGCACAATGTCTTTTAGTGCTTGTTTTAAATCGAAAGTTGTAGCAAGGACATCATCCTCTTCAAAAGCGGATAGATGTTTTATGCCAACATTGTACTTTAAATCATCAATGCGTTCTCTAATACTGTCTAGCACCATTGACAAGCTGTCCAATGTACGTTGCTCTTGATCTAATCGGTTGGCTATGGGATCAGCGCTATTATTAATATATATCATTTCCGACATGCTGGTATCTAAACTATTAAATATCGCCTGCCCTGCTGATGTAACTTTATTCAGATTTGCCACCAGGGTACTCAACGCACCGATATTAAAATCTCCAAATGTTGGCGTTTTTAATGAGCTTGCCAAAACAGTATCCTTTGTGTTTAAGGACACTTTCCAGAGATTGAGATTGATGCTATCCACTACAATTCTATAATAATCAGCTTCTTTAATCTCCGGAAGTGGATCGATAGTTCTCTTTTTAAAGTTTATTTCAATGTCATGGATAGTTTGGGCTGTTGTATTTAGAATAAAGAAACCTAAGATTAGAAGGGAGAATAGCAATTTAGTTTTCATAGTCATATGATTTTAAATATAAATCTGTTTCAATGTTAGCTCATACTATTAATTAAATCCAATTATAACTCCACCAACTTATTATAAGTCTCCGGCCTTCTGTCCCTGAAAAACTGCCAGGTGGCTCTTACTTCTTCAATCATGTCCAGATCAAATTCCGCTACCAACAATTCATCCTTATCTTCAGAAGCCTCCTTGAAGATCTGTCCTTTTGGATCTACGAAATAAGAAGTACCGTAGAATTTGCCAAGGTTCCAAGGCTTCTCCGTGCCAACCCTGTTGATGCAGCCCATAAAATATCCATTCGCCACTGCATGTGCAGGCTGTTCCAACTTCCATAAATACTGCGATAAACCGGCAACAGTTGCTGAAGGATTGTACACTATCTCAGCACCATTCAGGCCTAAGACCCTTGCCCCATCAGGAAAATGCCGGTCGTAGCAGATGTAGACACCGATCTTGGCATATTTGGTCTCAAAAACGGGGTAACCGAGATTTCCGGGTTTGAAAAAGAACTTTTCCCAAAAACCGGATGTGTGTGGGATATGATTTTTTCTGTATTTGCCCATCAAAGTCCCGTCTGCATCGATCACTGCCGCAGTATTATAAAGTATCCCTGCTTGCTCCTTCTCGAATATCGGGACGATCATCACCATATTATACTTTTTCGCATATTCCTGCATCCTCTCAACGGTGGGTCCGGGAATTGTTTCTGCCGCTTCATACCAGGCCTTATCCTGTCCGGGACAGAAATAAGGCGTGGTGAATATTTCCTGTAAGCAAAGAATATTCACACCCTGTTTACCTGCCTCGTCAATGAATGGCAAATGCTTTTCCAGCATTGCTTTCTTGATCTCTTCAATGGTTCCTTCGCCTTCGGAAAGGGGAACACTCATTTGGATCAATCCTGATTTAATTATTCTTGCCATAATTTTATTTTGATGGCACTTTCGCTGCATCCACCTTTTTTTCAATTGGGAAATTCTCAGAATATAAATTCCTCTTTATAAAACGGCCGTCTCCTTTCTTGCCCGTATACTCACAATTATCGATGATTACCTTGCCTCTTGAGATCACCGTTTCAGAAACGCCTTGAATTTTAAATCCTTCGTAGGCACTATAGTCCACATCCATATGATGCATGACCGGATTATCCTTACTGATCGTCTCCTTCCTTTCGGGATTAAAGATCACAATGTCAGCATCTGACCCAACAGCGATCGTACCTTTCTTAGGAAACAAACCAAACATCTTCGCAGCCGCAGTAGAAGTTAGTTCTACAAATTTGTTCAGGGAAATACGGCCTTCTACCACACCTCCATTATATACCAGGCTCATCCTGTTCTCCACGCCCGGTGCTCCATTAGGTATCTTGGAGAAATCATCAATGCCCATTTCTTTTTGTTCTTTGAAGCAGAAGGGACAATGATCCGTTGAAATGGATTGCAGGTCTCCGAATTTAAGTCCCCTCCATAATTCTTCCTGGTTCTTTTTATTTCTTAAAGGGGGAGTCATTACATATTTTGCGCCTTCAAAATTTTCCTGGTCATACATCGACTCGTCTAAAAACAAGTATTGCGGACAGGTTTCAGCAAAAACCGGAACCCCTCTGTCACGGGCCAGAACTACCTCCTGCAATGCATCGCCAGATGACAGATGGACAATATAAACAGGAACATCCGCTACTTCGGCAATCGAGATCGCGCGATGTACTCCTTCGGCTTCCATGCGCGTGGGCCTGGTTATTCCGTGATATTTAGGTGCTGTCAATCCTTTCGCCAGCGCTTCCTTAATGATCTCATCGATCACAATTCCGTTCTCAGCATGCATACAAATAACCGTTCCATCTTCGCCCGCCTTACGCATGGCTCTGTATATGGTCGCATCATCCACATACAACACACCCGGATAAGCCATGAAGAGCTTATAAGAAGTGATCCCTTCCTCTGCCAACTTCTTCATCTCATGCAGCCTGTTTTGTTCCAGATCGGTGATGATCATGTGGAAGCTATAATCAATGGCGGTCTTTCCGTCGGCTTTCTCGTGCCAGGTATCCAACGCTTTTAAAGTAGATTCACCCTTGGATTGGATTGCAAAATCGATCAAGGTGGTGGTACCACCGTGGGCTGCAGCAAGTGTTCCCGACTCGAAATCGTCGGCTGAAGTGGTACCCGCAAAAGGCATATCGAGATGGGTGTGCGGATCTATACCTCCCGGTATAACCAGCTGGCCGGTGGCATCTATCTCCCGGTCGGCTTCCATCTCCAGGTTCTTGCCGATTACCGATATCTGCTCGTCTTCAATAAAAATATCTGCGTAATAATCGTCTACAGCAGTAATTACCCTTCCATTTCTGATCAATAAAGACATATAATCATTCTTTTATTTTGGGAGTCTCTAAAAACCATCTTCTACTACAAAGCAATGCTCTGGTCTGCAACTTCGTCAGATCTCGCAAAAAGTCCTCACCGTAGCACATCGGCTACGTCTGCGGGCTTTTTGCTCATCTTTCTCGTTTCGACTCATATCATCGCTTTTCGTAAACGAACATGGTTTTTAGAGCCTCCCCTTAAAAATGGAGATTTATTTATACATAAGCAAACGAAAGCTGATTTAACCCGATTGCTTAGGGGCAAGGAGGTAGTAAATCAGGAAGGAAAGGCCAAAAGTGACGAACCATGCGTAGGAATACAGGTTCACCAGAAATGCCGGAATAAGTTCAGCAGGAACCACCTCTACCACCACTAAAAATCCGGGAATTGTGGGTAGGATGGCGAAGGTAAAGGCTATCCACGCGATGGGATTCCATTTTTTATAAATGCTATTCACTTTAAACAGTTCGGCAAGCACCACCTTGGTTTTTCGAATGATGAAATAGTCGCAGATCATGATGCCTGCAAGCGCACCGAGCAGAGCAGAATAGGCGATCAGCCATTTGAAAATATAGCCTGAAGGATCTGCCAGCAGTTTCCATGGAAAAATCAGGATACCGATGATACCGGTTATATAACCACCTAACTTATAGCTGATCTTACTCGGGTTAATATTCGCAATACTGTTTGCGGGAGCTACAACATTGGCAGCAATATTGGTAGAGAGGGTAGCGATGGTCAATCCGAGCATGGAAACAATGACGATAATGGGTGTATCAAATTTAGCGAGTAGCGCCACTGGATCCCAAATAGCTTCATCATAGATGATCAAAGTCGCGCTTGTGACTGCTATTCCAATAAAAGAATATAAGATCATCGTAAGAGGCAAGCCCAACGCTTGGCCATAGATCTGGTCTTTTTGTCTTTTCGCATATCGGGTAAAATCAGGTATGTTCAATGAGAGAGTTGCCCAGAAACCTACCATGGCTGTTAGTCCGGGCCAGAATATTTTCCAGAACCGGATGTCTGATTGATCAGAAAGTAAATAGGATGCTTGCAATATTTCAGATAATGAACCTACTTCATTCCAGGCCCAACCCAACATGGCCAGACCCATTAATAATAAGATAGGTGCAGCCCAGGATTCGAGCCATTTTATCGAGTTCATTCCTTTAAAAACGATGTACATGTTCATCAGCCAGAATAAAATAAAACAACCCGCTTGCGCGAGATTCAAGCCAATGAAATCGCCCAGGTAAAGACTATCAGCCATATGTGGAGCCATCACTAAGAGCAGTTGATAAATAGCGGAACCACCTATCCAGGTTTGTATTCCGAACCATCCACATGCTACCAATCCACGGAATAGGGATGCCAATACTGATCCACGAATCCCGAAGCTGAGTCGAAGAAAGACAGGTAGGGGAATTCCATATTTCGTTCCTACATGTGCGTTGAGGATCATAGGAACTAATACAATGCAGTTACCGAGCAATATGGTGAGCATAGCTTGCCACCAGTTCATTCCTGAGCTGATCAGACTGCTTGCGATCATATAAGTAGGAATGCAAACGGCCATACCTACCCAGATCGAAGCGAAATTCCAGGTATTCCACGTGCGTTGATCCCGTGGAACAGGAGCGAAGTCTTTACTATAAAGCGGGGAGGAAGAGACGTCTTCCTTTAGTTCGATAATTTGATCATCCATGGGAATGCGGGAGATTCAAGATTTTATTAATCCTTATAATAAGAATCTGCGATCTCAATCGTTTTGGAGAGGATCTCAATTCCTTCTTCCATCTCATCCTCGTTGATGCACAGTGGTGGCGCCGTAAAGATCCAGTTCCACCTTACGAAAGTAAACATGCCTAGCTCACGGATCCTGGCTGCCATTTTATTGGTGGCTTCCATTTCCTCAGGCTTCGCATTCCAGGGCGTTAATGGTTCCTTGGTTTCCCTGTTCTTTACCAATTCGATGCAGCCGAGTAAACCTGTATTCCTGAAATCACCTATGGAAGGATGTTTTTGTTTCAGATCTTCCATCCTCTCATCCAGATATTTTCCCATTTTGGCGGCGTTTTCTATCAAACCTTCTTCTTCATAGATATCTAAAACCGCAATGGCCGCGGCACAAGACACCGCCTGCGCGGAAAGGGTTAATCCAAGGGGAAGAGGCACATCATCAAAATGGTTCGCAATTTTTTCACTTACTATAATTCCTCCGAGAGGTGCATAGCCCGAGGTAATACCTTTCGCGAAACAAAGAATGTCGGGTGACACCTCGTGATGCTCGATGGCGAACCATTTACCTGTCCGGCCGAAACCACTCATCACTTCGTCGTCGATGATCAGAATCCGGATGTGTATGCGGCCGGTCATGCCGGGTATTGTGCAACCGTCGGCGTCGGTTGCCCAGAGCGGGGATTGTCGAATCCCGTCGCCGAGGAGCTGCAATTCCCGTCCCGCGCTCGTGTAAGAGTGTTTGGAACGCCCACGGCGACCGGGGTCGCCGTGCGCTCGCCGCGATCCCACGGCACAAAGGCGTCGCGGAGATCGCCTGAGGCGGGTATCATTCCGCCGGTGGCAGATATGGAGATCAAGGTAATGAACAAATCGATCCAGGCCGCGCTGGTCACGTTGATCCCGGCGGTCGGTACGATGCGGCTCACTTCGGCCACGTCGGTGGATCCGCCTGAGGCCTCTTCCTCACCGTCGGCCAACGGCTTGATCGCAGTATTCAGGCCCTTCTGCTCGATTCCGAGGAAGGCCTGCAGTTGCCTGGCGAAGTCGTGGAAGGCTTCCGGATACTCGGGCTCGCCGAGCGCCTCCATGTTCGCCTGGAGCGCCTCCTGGAGGGGTCGGTTCAGGTTGTACGCGTGTACGCCGGTGATGAGCGTGACTTCGTGCGTGGTGCGTGTGCCCATCGCCGCACCCTCGGCGATTTTGAGCAGCCAATCGTACCACTCCTGCACCTTCTCGCGGTCTACGTCGCGAACATAGTACCACACCCTGGCGTACTCGGGCACGACGTTGGGCGCCTCGCCCGCAGAGGGAATCACGTAGTGGATGGGCGTGGAGGGAAGGACGTGCTCGCGCATCAGGTTGGCGCCGTCGTTCATCAATTCCACGGCGTCCAGCGCGCTCCGCCCATTCCACGGATCGAAGGACGAGTGCGCCGCCTGTCCGTAGAATTCGACCTGGAAATTGTTCATG
>JACZTA010000058.1 GCA_022573915.1 Bacteroidota bacterium
CACAGGCATCTCCGTGAGCAATGAGTCCCGCCAGGGTATAACCTCCGTCAAGATCCTTAACTGAACGTTTCAAAATATTTTGAATTTGGATCTTCTCCGCTATTAATTTGGATATCTTGAGATTTCCTTTGCCAGCTTTTTTATACTTATCAAACATCCTTTGATTCTCATCATCCAGAAAATGGCCGATCTTTTCAAGAATTGAAATAGTATCCGATTTTTGCCGGGGATGCTGTCCTATCTTTACCAGCAGATCGAAAAGCTGATCACTATTCGTAAGGTTGAAGTTTCCGGCAAGGATTAAGTTACGAGTCATCCAGTTGTTCTGCCGGAGTACTGGATGACAAAATTCTAAACCTGACTCCCCATATGTTGCATACCTGAGGTGTCCCAGCATCAGCTCACCCAATGCGGGAATCTGCTGTTTTAGCCAATCAATATCCTCCGTTCGACTTGCATCTTGCTTCTCTACCTGCGCTATTTTAGAATAGACTTTTTCATAGATATTGTTGATCGCTTCTGAGGAAACAGATTTGTATTTTGAAATATATCGCTCCCCCGCGGGCATATCGTATTTGATAGTTGCAATTCCCGCCCCATCCTGTCCGCGATTGCGCTGCTTTTCCATCAATAGGAAAAGTTTATTCAAACCATAATAGGTCGAGCCATACTTCTTTTTGTAATAGTCTATCGGTTGGAGTAACCTAACTAACGCAATTCCACACTCATGTTTAATGAGTTCGCTCATTCAGAAGTGAATTCTGGCGCAAAGTTACAACTAAAATATTCATTGGGTAAACGCTAAACTTTAGCTTCCTTGCTGCCGAAAACAGTATCAAGTAGTTACAACCGGAAATAGTTCAACTAACTACATGACATTTTGAATGATATCCTCTACTGTAACGCCCTCTGCTTCGGCTTTATAGTTCCTAATAATCCTATGACGCAACACGGGTAAAACAATCGCCTGCACGCTGGAGATATCCGGAGAATATTGTCCATTGAGGGCGGCATGCGCTTTTGCACCAAGTATTAAATATTGAGAAGCTCTTGGGCCTGCTCCCCAGGAAAGGTAGTTCTTGATCATTTCAGGAGAATTGCTATTGGATGGCCTGGTTTTACTGACGAGTGAAACAGCGTAATCAACTACATTATCAGCGATGGGTATCTTCCTGATCAAGTGTTGATACTTCATGAGATCTTCCCCGGTCAGTATTTTATTTAGCTGTACATTTTTATCAGAAGTAGTTTCCTTCACGATATTTATTTCCTCTGTTAAATCCGGATAATCGATCCAGATATTGAACATGAACCTATCCAATTGAGCTTCGGGTAATGGATAAGTTCCTTCTTGCTCAATTGGATTCTGTGTTGCCAATACGAAGAATGGTAGGTCAAGCTTATAGGTGTTACCTGCAATGGTTACTGAACGCTCCTGCATCGCTTCTAAAAGCGCTGCCTGCGTCTTTGGAGGTGTTCTATTGATCTCATCAGCGAGCACAATATTCGCAAACAAAGGCCCTTTATTAAATCTGAACTGCCTGCTTTCATCGAGGATCTCAGATCCCATGATATCGGAGGGCATAAGGTCGGGTGTAAACTGAATTCTCTTATAAGTTAGATCCAGCACGTCGGCTATTGTATGAACCAAAAGTGTTTTAGCCAATCCGGGTACGCCTACAATTAAACAATGTCCGTCGCAAAAAACAGATATTAATACATTTTCTATAACTTCTTGCTGTCCAATTATCTTCTTGCCAATTTCCTTTTTCAGCTCGTTATATGATATTATTAAGGCATCCAGTGCAGCCACATCAGACTTGATTTGTTCCATTTTATAACTTAGTTTATATATTTAGTTATTGACATCATCTTTGATCCACATAGTCAGCATATCGCAATAGCCGTAGCGTTCATCAATGAAAATATAGGTCTTTTCTATTTTATCCTTGAACCATTCGTCGATTATCGCACTTTGTTTTTCTGTTAATGCTGCAGCTTGTATTTTTGAATAATCATCCGTAAGGTTTGCAAGGTGTGGTTCGGTCTCAGACCTTAAATATATGATCCTATAACCTTCCTTTCTATTACTCAAAGATGCTTCAATAGGTGAACTTACTTGTCCGACTTCTAAATTCTCGAGCGCAAAATATACTGCTGACTCCAGTTCATCAATTTCAAATATGCTATTTCCGGTTTTAGAATTTGTTAATATACCTGCATTGTGTTTGGTCCCTTCATCCTCAGAAAAGGATTCGACACCTCTTGAGAAACTCATCTTTCCGGCATTAATCAAATTCATAATACTATCGAGTGTGGTAATTACGGCCTGATGATCTGTACGAGTGATCGATGGAATCATCAATATATGTCTCACGTTCACTTTTTCGCCAAGGCGACTGAGCAACTGAATAATATGGTATCCAAATTCTGTCTCCACTATTTTTGAAAGTTCATTCGCATCCAACTGAAACGCAACTTCTTCAAATTCAGGAACCATTTGCCCCCTACTGACCCAACCCAGGTCACCTCCATTTTCGGCAGAACCGGGATCCATGGAATAAGAGAGGGCCAAAGTTGCAAAGTCTTCCCCTTCCAATATCCGGGTTCGAAGTTCCTCTATTTTATCCAAAGCTAATTTCTTCTGTCGAGGACTTACTTTAGCATAAATGACGATCTGGCTGATCTCAACTTCGGCGTTGAACATAGGCAAACTGTCTGCAGGGATGTTATTATAAAACTCCTTTACATCGGCAGGTGTAACCAAAACACTATTGATGATCTCTCCTTGCATTTTACTTGCCAGCTGGTAGTTTCTGATGTCTTCCCGGAATTCATCCTTAATTTGCAGAACTGATTTTCCATAATAATCCTCCAATTTTTCCTGCGTACCAAACAAGCTTATAAAATACCGAATTCTCTTTTCCAGCTCTGCATCAATTTCTTCTTCTGTCACTTCCAGACTATCAACCATTGCCTGGTTGAGCAATAACTTCTCCTTTAATTTTTGATCAAGAACATCACATTTGAGCAGTTCATTCGCTTGCATCCCTTGCAATAGCGATTGATTGTATTGTATTTCGACATCCGATAACAGGATGATGTTATCCCCGACTATCGCTGCAATTTTATCTATGAGAAATTCCTGTGCTTGCGATCTTCCAAGGGATATTAATATTATCAGAAGTGATATATAAATTTTCATTCCTTCAAAGGTTTACCTCAAAATCGTTGTTTAGTATGGCTTGCTGATACAAGCTCTTGTACATACTGTCAATAATAGCGATTTTTCGTTTATTAATAATAATGTGTTTGATATTGCTCCGGACCATCTCGAGAGGTGAATTATTTTCTTTGATCATGTAATCCTTAATGAACAATATATAGGTGTAAGAGCTGTCACTTGTTTTTAGGTATTTATTATGTCGCAAAAAGTGTTCCTGAGAATAAATTTCGAAAGGTATTTGCTTTATTACTTCATCAAAGGGACGCCAGGATTCATCATCAAGAATATAATTAACCGCATATTGATAACAATAGTTTTCAAGCCTTCGACGCTCCTCGATTTTATTTGATTGGATTAATATCCTGACGGAATCGACAAATTTTGATTCTTTCTCCAACTTAACGTAGAGAAGCTTTAAAATATTGGTCTTAAGTTGAAAATTATTCTTGTGCTCATTATAATAAGCTTCTATCTGAATGTCAGTAATAGCTGTATCAAGCTTTTGCTTAACCAACTCATTTTCATACATATAGATTAAAAGGGAGTTCTCATACTCCTTCAGTCTCTTTTCTATATCCTTTTGCTTAGAACTGAGATTTTTATCGGCGACCTGGAGCATTAGCTGCTGCCTCACCCAACTATCGACGTAGTTTTTCACCATGTCGACACTATCTTTTCGAGAAGCACTTGGACTTACCAACCCCTTCAGATCAGAGGGATACAGATAACTATCAAAAACTCTGGCAACAGGTTCCTCGTTTTGAAACAGGTCCCGTATCCCTGAGGATTCGTCCTTGGGGGAGCAACTTAAGAAAAGACCCAGACAAAATGCAATAATTGAATACGTACATAAGTTATAATTCAAACCCTATTTAATAAGAGATTTAAACACATCCTCGTCAATCACAACGTTATACTTGTCTCTTAAAAATTTAACCCATTCTTTTTCAAGGTATTCCTGGTAGTCTGCAATGACCTGGCCTCTGGTTTCATTGAGTTGTTTTGTTTCAGGATCCAGAATACCGGTAACTTTTATCATGATAACTTTCCCATCATCGAGTACTTTGTTTTGGCTCCAACCCATTTTCCAAATGATTCCATCAATATAATTATTCTGACCTCTTTCATAGACTCCTTGTTCGACATCCAAATTTTTGGCCTGATGGCCTTCATTATATTTATGTTCCATATCATGAGCGTCCATTCTATTATTTACGTCCGCCTTCACACCGTCAGCAACCTCCTGGTTCTTGCATGCAAATATGTTCGCGCGAATTCGCTCATTCCACATATATCTGTATTGGTGATTTTCAAAGAAAGAATTCAATCCGGCAGTGTCCTTGGAAGCCCGGGACCAAATTTTATCATCCGTGATCTCAAAAAGTAATATGCCGTCAAAGTATTCCTTCATCAAATTTCTGAATTCAGGATATCGTTTTTCCAAACGATCTTCCTCGAAGCTTATACAAGATTGTTCAACATAAGCGACGTAATAATTATTAAATATCGTCTTAACATTCGATCCCACTTTTAAATGGGTATTTTGTTCCATAAACATAGAGAAATCATGCTGGGAATAACTTTCATCGAGTAATGTGAAAAGTGGTTTATTGAGATCCGCAGCTTTATCACCTATCCAGCGGCCATAAATTAATGTCGAATCCACTCGTTCAAGGAGTTGCTCAAAGGCGGGTTTAAATTCGGTAAATGAATTATCCTTTTTAATTCGCTTGATCAGAGCACTTTTTGCGATACCTGCTCTCGAATCCTGAGCGATCCTGGATTTAAGCTCCTGTCGCATTTCTTTAAACGATGGCAGGTCTTTTCGTTCAAGACGCTTAATTATATACCAGCCTAACGGGGTTTGCACCGGTTCTGTATAATCGCCATCATTTTCTAATGAAAATGCAGCTAATTCATACTTTCCAAACATCTCTCCGGTGCCAAACCAAAGAAAGTCTCCACCCTTCTTGGCTGTAGTTTTGTCATCCGACATCAACTCGGCTAGTTCTTTAAAAGACTGACCGGCTTGTAGTTTCAGATAGATCTGATCAATGTTGTCCTTAAACTTCAATTTTTGATCATCGGTAGAACCGCGTGGAACATTGATGAAGATATGAGCTGTGTACATTTTACCCTGCGAGGGCCTGGTATCGGTTACTTTGAGCACATGGTATCCAAAACGCGTTCTAAATGGTTGTGATATACGTCCCACCTTGGTATTATATGCCATGTTTTCAAAGGTGTATACCATTTGCAAACCGGTAAAGAACCCCAGATCACCTCCATTTTCTTTTGCAGTAGGATCTTCTGAAAATTCAGCAGCCACTGTGGCAAAGCCTCCACTCTTTTTAACCTTTCTACTCATGAGCAGCTTACGTACTTCGAGAATCTTATTGTAGGCAGCAAGCGAATCCTCCGGCGAGGCATTTGGACTTACCCTGATCAGAATATGGCTTGCTCTAATCTCTGTCAAATGCCTGTTATATGCTTCATCAACAAGTTTTGCAGTTACTTCTTTATCGGTCAAATAATTACGGGCGACTTGTTTCCTGTAATTTTCAAGCTCGGCAATGATGCTTGAGACAGTATCATATTTCAGATCTTTGGCTTGAGCTACTTTTAATTTAAAAACCACGTACAGGTCTAAATATTCTCTCAGCGAGGAATCAGAATAGCTGGCTTCCTTGTGGATGTTACTCTTCCTGTATATATTATCAAACTCAGAAACAATAATATTTTCACCTGCAACTGTAAAAAGGACCCTATTATCATCGAGCGAATTCTGACCATCGCTTTGTGCAACGTTTCGGAGGGGAACTACCAGCAGCGAAAAAATTATTACAATACCTAATACATTGACTCTCTTCATAACCTGATTTTTTGTGCAAAAATAGATAAAAAAATGCTTTGGTGGGCATGATAATAACTACAAAATCCCTGCCATATTATTAAACGTAGTAAGGATGCTTGTTTAACGCAGTCCTAAAGTCATAAGTAAAATAAAGATATGAGTAGAGTTAGAACAACTCTATTTGAGCACTTTCGTCAAGGAGCAGATGGACATATTGTTTTTAATATAGTATTCAACGTTATCCATAATACTATAAACCAATTTGAGACCCATGCCGCCTTTTTGCTTGTCTTTTACAATATCAGCGATGTCCTTGTTCCGGCCTGCCAATTCCTCAGGATCATATAATCCAATATCAGAAATGTCAACCTTAAGTGAAGTTTCTGTGACGTCGATTTCGAGGATGATCTGCTTAGTGTCATTGGTTTGGTTGCCGTGTATGATCGCATTGGCGCACACCTCGTCAATGGCTAAAACAATTTGCTCCTTTTCAAGGTCTGTTGCCTCAAGGATCTCGATACTCTCTTTCACGAAACCCCTGATATATTTTAGCTTTTCTTTACTACACTCAGCTTTTAACTTAGCCTTCATTTAGGATCAATTTCGCTTCTTCTTCGGTTTCAGCAATACTCAGAATTTTATCAAGACCAAGTATTTGCAAGACACTCAGCACGTTGGCTTGCATCTTATAAAACACAATTTTACCATTCTTGTTCTTGATATCTTCCACGTATGATACAAATACACCTACTCCTGCAGAAGAGATATAACTTAATTTTTCACAGTTAATGAGGAGTTTATAAATACCTTCATTGATGGTCGCCTCAATCGCTTTATCCATGTCGATGGAAGAACTGGCGTCCAATTCCCCTTCGACAGAGATCAGTAAACTATCTCCTTGTTTTTGTTTAAAAATTTCCAAGTCTTTATACGTTTATTATACAGAAAGGTTACAAAATGGTGTAATTATTTATTTGAACTTAAGAACTACGAGGGTTATATCGTCAAACAGGGCGATACGCCGTTCGCTTTCTACATTTTTAGTTTTTTTGCTTTTTACCTTTTTATCCTCATTTTTGAATACAAATTTCTCCAGATCATCAAGTATGGCCCTGCTCATTTTTTCAGGCGAACCGGCTTTGTGCTTCAACGCACATTTCAGGAGCCGTTCATAACCGTATTCTTCTATCTCGTCCGATTTATTATCATTTTTCCTAACATGTCGATTTTCAATGATGCCATCTGTATATAATATCATGCAATCTCCTGCGGCAAATTTTATTTCATTTACTTGAACATGGTCTTTAAAGCTATCATCTTTTATGATACCCAGTGCTATTCCATCATCATCAAGATATTTGAACTCTTCCTTTTTGGCGTTGAAATATAGTATTGGACAATGGCCGGCTCTGGAATAAGTTATCTTGCGTGATTTACTATAAATTTGAAAATAGGAAAGGGTTATAAACGCATTACTTTCAAGACATTTATTCACCGCGTTATTTGCACGGATGAGAAAATCACCTGACGTTAAGTTCAACTGAATTAATGCTTCAAAGATTCCCTTCATCTCTGCCATATGAAATGCAGCAGTAGTTCCCTTTCCAGAAACATCACCAATGATGAGTGAGAACCTTTTATCATCAGAACTATTATAATCGTAAAAGTCGCCTCCAACATCCTGAGCCGACTCGCTGTAACAGGAGATATCAAATATTGCATTGTTTGGAATTGACTGCGGTAGTAATCGTTTTTGGACTGATTTTGCTATGGCTAGCTCCTCCTTGACTCTTTCTGTTTCAAATGACCTTTCCAATAATTCTGAATTTTCGATGGCCAAACTTGTCTGGTCAATAAAGGTTTTTACCAACCGGATCATATAAGTGTCAAATCCGTTTTTGTAAGTCTTGAGCAAATAGTACCTGCCAATTAGTTTCTTATTAGCTGTGATTGGAAAGTAGAGCATGGATCTGAAATTACTTCTCACGAGATCAAACTTTGGTTCTTTCTTCAAATTCATAATATGTATGTAATTGTAGTTTGCCATCGCAGGCGCGTATTCTATCAAAGCTTGATTAAATCCATCCACAACAGAATAGTCAATATCAATATTCGAATATATATCTCCCTCCTCGCCCTCATTGAGGATCTCTATCCATCCAACTTCCGCCTTGGTATTGCTAAAACCAATATTGAACAATTTCTCAAATACTTTTTCGCTCTTAAATTTTCCTTGTATGATCTGATTAATCTCCTGAAAACTGTTGATCTGTTCACTTCTTTCCTCCATAACCGCTGCAATAGGCAAATTAAATATCAGTCCCAGTAACGCAACCACCCCATAGAGGTTTACCATCCCAACTACGATGATGAGGAATACGTTTCTAATTATCTCCAAATTGAGTAGATTGTCTTGAATCATCTGCCATTGTTTGACCGCCAGGACAACCGAGACACAATTAATAAACACAAGCAGAACAATGATTTTCCATTTCTCCGACATATTCAATACAGCGATCCATTTTATCCTAACAGATAAAAACAAGATCAAAGTGAAGGAGATAGACAAATAACCATAAATGATGTACTCCGGAATTCGAAAATTCGTAAAGCCGAATATCGGAGCAGCTAACAACAGACCTTTAAATATGTTCCACAATATGATCTCTTGCTTTGTCTTTTTAACATAGATCAGTTTCTTAAACAAAACCAATGCAATGAGATAATAGACAACAAAAAAGTAGAGGTGAAGCAGTTGTATTGAATGCCTGAAAACCGGATTAATCGTTTGGATCGCCTGCTCATCTACATTTTCAAACCCTTCTTTTAGGATCAATAGTAACCAGGGTAGATACTCCAAGCCAAAGTACGCTGCAACGGCAACCACTCCTGTGATAAATACAGTTCGAAGCAGAAACTCAATATTATATATCTCCTTGCCCTCAAAAAACTCAGTCAGATACAAGAAGTGGCCGATAAAAAACCACACAAGAAATATGCTGATCCAAAAGTCGGGAAGTCCAATCTGAATAGATGATAATGGAGATAGTTTAAGCAGGAAATCAGCACTAATGATGAAAAAACTGATAAGCCCCATCAACAGGTACAGAAAATAAGATTGGCGAAAAGTGTCTTTATTTAACAAGGACCGGCGTGGTTTGTTATCCAATAAGATAAGCAAATGTATACCAAAGCAAAATTAACAAAGTAATCTGAAACCTGATCGTTCATCATAGACTAACAACCGCAGGCTCGTCCATACTTCCAATGTTTTTTGATCAATTAAAGCTAATTTAGCGCAAAGTGCTGTCCATGGCTGTTTCAATCGAAACTATAAAGTCACCAATTGCTGCCGAACTTAAGATATTTGAGGAAAAGTTCCGGGAAGCGATGAAGAGTTCTGTTCCTTTGCTTGACAGGATCATGCAGTATATAGTAAAAAGGAAGGGCAAACAGATGCGGCCCATATTTGTCCTTCTTTCTTCCAAGCTTTTCGGTGATATTAACGAGACAAGTTATAGAGCAGCTGCATTGGTGGAGCTCCTGCATACCGCCACGCTGGTTCATGATGATGTGGTAGACGACGCATATAAAAGGAGAGGTTTCTTTTCTGTGAATGCACTCTGGAAGAATAAGATTGCTGTGCTGGTCGGTGATTATCTTCTCGCAAAAGGACTTTTACTTTCCTTAAACAATAAAGACCATGAGATTCTTCGGATCATGTCTGAAGCAGTTAAGCAAATGAGTGAGGGCGAACTATTACAGATCGAGAAAGCCAGAAAACTCGATATTAAAGAAGACATTTATTTCGATATAATACGTAAGAAAACCGCATCTCTGATCTCCTCCTGTTGTGCCAGCGGATGTGCTTCCACAAATACCGATCCTGAGATGATTGAAAAGATGGGAAGGTTTGGAGAAAAAGTCGGGATCACATTTCAGATAAAAGATGACCTGATGGACATGGGTGATGAGGATACGGGCAAAGCAAAAGGCATTGACATTCAGGAAAAAAAACTCACTCTACCACTCATATACACCCTCTCACAATCAGACAGAAGTACAAAACGCAGGATCATTAATACCATTAAAAATCACTCCAGGAATAAAGAAAAGGTCAAGGAGGTGATAGAATTGATTCGGGACAGCGGTGGGATTGAATATGCCGCTGAAGCCATGACCAGTTATAAGAATGAAGCATTGGAGATTCTTTATACCCTACCTGATAATGAAGCAAGAGGTGCTCTGGAGCAGATGGTAATGTTTACGACGGAGAGGAAGAATTAAAAGCTATTGAATTACAATCTTACCCGTGGCTCTAGTTCCTTTGTCTCCAAGGAGTTCAAGAAAATAAATTCCACTCTTTAGATTTCTTTTCTCAATAATTACCTGATCTAAATTAATCACGTCAATTTCTCTAACCCGGGTTCCTAAGACGTTGTAAATATTGAGAATGTAATTTTCATTTTTCGCTAGCTCGCTAGAAATGGTTGAAATGGTTAAAATGGTTGAATGGCTAAATGGATTTGGAAATACATTAATATTCAAGTTTGATTTGGGTTGTGTCGCTATACTACTGATACAATTAGGCACTAGACATCCAAAGCTATCCACCTTGATCAACCAGAAATCATTACCTCCTAGTCCTTGTGAATTTTTACTCGCATCTCCGCAAATAATAAATCCTCCATCCGGCGTGGATTGAATATCCTTAAAAATATTATCCTCCTTCAATTGCCATTTATAGAATCGATGCTTCCATAAAAGCTTGCCCGAATTATCAATCTTAACTAACCAACCATAATATCCACTATCCGTTAAAGATTCGCCAACAGTTACAAAACTTCCGTCTGTTAAGCCAACTGCCACCTCTCCCAGCGAACAATAACTTGTTATAGACGTATCTCCTGAAAACGGATCAACCCAGTAATTAATGGTGTCAAAATATGAATACTGCCAAACCACGTTTCCTGACGAATTCAATTTAATCGCGTATCCTTTAACGCTCATGCTATCCATATTAATTAAATATCCTCCCGGGCTATATCCTGAGGTGACAATATATTCACCATATACATTTTCATGAACGTAGGAAGAGGTAGAACTTGTAAAATCATAATAATCAAAATACTGATCCCAGACCTTATTACCGGTGGAATCCAATTTCATTACAAGTAATCTTCTTTCAGTATAAACTACGGTGTCAAAAATTGTTTTTGATACTACACCTGTTAGAATGAATCCACCGTCGCTAGTTTCTTGAATCGAGTTGGCATATTCCCATGCAACTCCACCGTAAGTTTGTTCCCAGAGGAGATTACCTTGTTGATCAGTCTTAATTATATATAGGTCTGTTTTATTACTTGGCGTATCTATGTTAAAACCACATAAAATAAACCCGTTATCGTTTGTCGAAGCACAGTCATATATGTAGTTTACATTACTTCCATTAAACTGATAAGATTTAGTCCAGATTGTATCCCCATTAAGGTCTATTTTAACCAGAGATGCATACGTGCTATCCTCAGCGCCACTTCCCTTATTAATAAATCTCTTCATACCGCAGTAAGCACAATTCCCATCCTGTGTTTTCATTAATGAATTCCTGGCCGGGTAAAAATGTACAGATGTATCAATTAGGACATTTTGCCATATTGTATCACCGTCATAATCGATCATAACTAGAAATGTGAACCAGTGCGGTGGAGAAATCTTTGGCTTGCCAAAACCAATCGTTAAGTACCCTGAACCATTAATATGCAATACTGAAGTAGCATATTCAGTCCCATCGTATGGACTATTATAAGTTTTGTCAAAGTAAACTGTTTGACTTTTAACTGATAGAAGAGTGCTGATTAAAACTAGAGTAAATAGGAAGAGAAATTTCATTCGAAAACGATTAACAGTTCTTTAAATAAAACTATCACACAAATTCCAATATCTCTTCCAAATATTTTCGATCGTTGGAGAGTCGCGGCACCTTGTGTTGTCCCCCAAGCTGATCTTTCGAGTCGAGCCATTTATGAAATGTACCATTTTCCAACACCCTGATCAATGGTTCCTTAAGTGCGATATCCTTAAATCGTTTTGCTTCATAATCTGAGTTAACCGATTGCAGGGATTTGTCAAGGACGTCTCCAAACTCAATGAGATCATTTGGTTCTTTATCAAATTCAATTAACCATTCATGCCTTCCGTTTTCTTTATCAGAAAAATAAACGGGTGCCGCAGTAAATTCAGAAACGACGGCTCCGGTAAATTTGCATGCTTCAGTTATGGCATGTTCTGCATTTTCTACGACGACCTCTTCACCAAATGCATTGATAAAGTGTTTTATTCTACCCGTCACCTTGATTTTAAATGGATACGTGGAGGTGAATTTTATAGTGTCCCCAATGACGTAGCGCCACAATCCTGCATTTGTAGAAATAACCAAAATATAGTTTTCGTTAATCTTCACCTCATCTAACTGCAATGTGATTGGATGTTCCTTTTCATACTCTGAAACAGGCATAAACTCGTAGAAAATGCCATTCTCCAGAAGTAATACCAGATCATCTGCATTCTCTTCCAACTGAGCCGCAAAATTACCTTCTGATGCATTATACGTTTCACGATAATGCATGTTGCTATCTATTATGAAACCCTTGAATTGTTCAACATAAGGTGCAAAACTAACTCCACCATGCATGTAAAGCTCCAGATTAGGCCAGATTTTCTTCAGATCCTTCTGACCGGTCATCTTGAGCAGATATTTGATCAATACGATCGTCCATGTTGGTACACCAGAAATACTCACCACATTTTCGCGAGATGATTCCTCTGCCATCAGCTCAATCTTCTTCTCAAAATCATCCATCAATGCGATAGGCAAACTGGGTGTCCTTAACGCTTTGGCGAACAACGACATGTTTTGAAGCAGTACGGCAGACAGATCTCCATAATGGGTATTGTGGTCCATCTCATTAATCACATGGCTTCCACCGATAATCAGACTTTTGCCATCAAACAAATTTGATTTAGGAAACTCATTACAATAAGAAGCAAGCAAGTCCTTAGTACCCTCGTAATGACAGTCCTTAATAGCTTCTTTACTCACAGGTAAAAACTTACTCTTATCACTTGTTGTACCTGAAGACTTTGCAAACCATTTTATTTTTGAAGGCCATAAAACATTATGTTCTCCTTTGAGCAACCTGTTGATAAATGGTTTTAAGCTATCATAATCCTGAATGGAGACTTTTTCCTTAAACTCTTTAATTGAGCTAATGTTCGCATAGTCGTGATCCTTACCCCAAATTGTATTTCGTGCTGAGTGCAGCAAATTCTTGAACAGAATGTACTGGGTCTCATCAGGGTTTTCCATGTAATTTCGAATACGCGAAATGCGCGTTTTTATTACACTAGAGACTATGTTGTTTATTATTTGCATGCCGGTGAATGGACACTTAAGTTAAGCAAATATCCACTTAATTCAAAGAGGAATAATTATTATATGAGCCATTCAGGCTACGAACACTATAAAATTTTCTTCTTTTTAAGTTCGAAATTCTCACCCAGATATACTCTTCTGACCTGTTCGTCTTCAGATAATTCTTCGGCTGTTCCTGCCTTCAGGATCTTACCGTCAAATAAAAGGTAAGCACGATCTGTGATTGACAGGGTTTCCTGTACGTTATGGTCGGTGATCAGAATACCAATATTCTTGAATTTAAGTTGTGCAACAATCCTTTGTATATCTTCCACCGCAATGGGATCTATGCCGGCAAATGGTTCGTCCAATAATATAAATTTCGGATTAACCGCCAGGGCTCGAGCGATCTCTGTCCTTCTTCGTTCTCCTCCTGAAATAAGATCACCCCGGTTTTTTCGAACCTTCTGAAGGCCAAAATCAGATATTAGTTCCTCCAGGCGGTCCCGTTGTTCTATTTTAGTTAGTCGTGTCATGTCCAACACAGCCATTATATTGTCTTCCACATTCAGTTTTCTGAAAACAGAAGGCTCTTGCGGCAGATAGCCAATACCCATCTTAGCGCGTTTATACATTGGCAGTTTAGAAATATCATGCTCATCAAGCAGGATCCTGCCCTTGTTGGGAGTGATCAGTCCAACGATCATATAAAACGTAGTTGTTTTTCCTGCACCATTGGGGCCAAGCAGCCCTACGATCTCACCCTGCGACAGGCTTATTGAGACATCATCGACCACATTACGGTGTCGATAGGTTTTAACCAGGTTTTCTGTCTGAATCTTCATAATGCGATACTACTGAAATTTGATATCCTTTACATCTAATTCCAAGCTCGTTCTTCCCTTCCAATGATTTTCTCTTAACGAATAACAAATATCAAAAGTATTCTTACTAGCCATATTATCATAATAATCACCCTTTGAAAATGCGATCCCATAAAATATTTTATCATCTGATTGCTTCACAGCCAGCTTCAGATGCTTTTCACCCACCACTCTCGAATAGCCGGTATCCGTTACATTTCTTGCTACAAAGAATGGCTTAAAATTTCCCGGGCCGAATGGTGCAAATTGTTTTAATAGCTTATAAAATGACGGCGTTATCTGGTTAAAATCAAGAGTAGCATCAATCTTTATCTTAGGATTCATCGAATCCCGGTCGATGCTGCCTGAAACTATCTTCTCAAATTTTGCCCTGAACTTTATAATATTTTCCGGATCCAGGCTTAAACCGGCAGCATACTTATGCCCCCCGTAAGCTATAAGCAAGGAGTCGCAAGACTCAATCGCCCTATGAATATCAAATCCATCCACCGATCTTGCCGAGCCGGTAGCTAAACCATTAGATTCGGTCAACAAGATCGTGGGTTTATAAAAGCGCTCTATCAACCTCGAAGCCACAATGCCAATTACACCCTTATGCCATTTTTTATTAAACAACACCAGGGACTTCGCCTTCATTAATTCAGGATCATTCAGGACATACTCAATGGCCTCTTCAGTAATCTCCTTGTCGAGTACCACCCTTTTACTATTATTTTCATTTAGAACTGCCGCCTTTTGCTTTGCTTCCTCCTCATTTTTTGAAATTAAAAGTTCAACCGCTTGACGAGCGCTGTCAACCCGGCCTGCTGCATTGATCCTGGGACCAAGTCCAAATACGATATCAGACACGGTCAGGGTGTTTGACGTAACCTCTCCCGTTTGCTCATCAACCTGCGTCCTTTTCACCCCGGATGCATCGATTAAGGCACTTAAGCCAATTCGTGGGCTATTATTAAGTACTTCAAGACCAAAGTGTACCAAAATTCGATTCTCATCAACCATAGGTACGATATCACAGCAAGTACTCACAGCAACCAAATCGAGATAAGCACGAAGATAATCCTGAGATCTACCCTCCTTTTGAACAATACCTTGAATCAGTTTAAATCCTAACCCACAACCTGATAATTCTTTAAATGGATAATTGCATCCCGGTTGTTTAGGATCAAGTATAGCTATCGAGTCGGGCAACTTTTCTCCCGGAAGATGGTGATCGCAGATGACGAAATCGATATCTAAACTGTTAGCATAATCAATATTATCAACCTCCTTGATGCCACAATCCAAAGCGATTACCAGTCCGTAGCCATTTTCTTTTGCCCAATCAATCCCAATTTTCGAGATAACTGTTCTGGAAACTTCTTAATAACCTCGCCTTCGTCATCCAGGTATCGACTCTTTACTCGGATGACATACTCCAGTTGTGAGAACAAGTACAAAGCCGCCAAAGCTCCACCTCCACCAACAATATGCTCGAAGTCAGTCGATGTTAAAGTTAATGGAGACGCAACCGGTGGAGACATAGCGGCAAGCAACAATGCAGCTTTTAACGGCTGATATCTTCGACCTCCAAATAGACCCGTGCCATGAAATTCCTGCGCGAAATTGTACAGAAACCAGCTAACATCGCCTGACTCAGCTAGTCCGCCCACTCTTGGCGATGACTCCAGTATCAGTTTGTTGGCGATATGAACCTTTAGATGATTTGACGCGGCAGAAAACGTTATCAGGTCACTAAT
>JACZTA010000289.1 GCA_022573915.1 Bacteroidota bacterium
TGTCAACAATCTTTACTTTGGTTTCACAGCTTTTGTTCTAGCGAGCATAGGGTTCTCAGGAAGTATAGTTTTTTACAATTCTTACCTTCCCGAGATTGTTTCGAAGGATAAGCAGGATATCGTAAGTGCGCAAGGATATGCGTTTGGATATGTAGGCAGTTCAATTCTCTTATTGATTTGTGTTCTATTTATAGAAAATCCGTCGTGGTTGGGTGTAGAGTCAACACAAGTAGTACGCCTTACTTTTTTTGGTGCCGGGATATGGTGGGTAGGCTTTTCACTGATTCCGTTTTACTATTTACCCAAGCGAAGTATTAAAAGAAAGTCCGGGGGTAAGGTATTTCTAAAAGGTTATTTGGAATTGAAGCAGGTCTTGATACAACTCCGTAGTCTTCGCTACCTGAGGATCTTTTTGATCGCATTTTTCTTTTACTCGATGGGGATCCAAACTGTACTCTATACAGCCGGGCTATTTGGTGCTAAGGTGATTCAGCTCGAACCGGTGAACCTGGTGATCGCCGTACTGTTGATTCAGTTTTTGGCAGTTGGAGGAGCATATATGTTTTCCTTTCTTTCAAATCGGATTGGAAATTTGTATGGGCTGTTGGTTGCCATGGTGATCTGGATTGGCATATGCAGTACCGCGTTGTTCGTTAGAACTGAAATGGACTTTTATTTACTGGCCGCGGTAGTTGGTTTGGTAATGGGTGGTGTACAAGCATTATCCCGCTCTACATACTCCAAGATCTTACCGAAGACACAGAATAATGCCGCATATTTCAGCTTTTATGATGTCGCCGAAAAAGTAGCGATCGTCCTTGGACTTTTGATCTTCGGCTTGATGGAAGAATTGACAGGAAGCATGCGAAACTCCATTTTTTCTCTTATCATATTCTTCATCATCGGGATTCCCATTCTCTTGCTGCTAAATAAGAAAGGGCAGATAGATACCTCGAAATAATAGGTGCGTATAACCTTCTAGAGATCGCAGTTTTCCAACATTTTATCTTTCGCATCATAGTTTCCGAAACCTGCAGCGATGTTCCAATCTGAGCAGGCTCCCGCGTCGTCTACAAGAAAAAATTTACATAATCCTCTGTAGTAGTATGCTTTTGCATTTTCCGAATCCAACTCAATACATCTGGTAAAGTCTTCTAATGCACCTTGATCATCCTTGTTCGAGTATTTGGCAATGGCTCGCCAATAGTAGCCTATTGAGAATTCCGGTTGCAATTCCAGACATTTATCGAAATCAAATATTGCCTTATCTACATAATCTAAAAGATAATACGTGTTAGCTCGGTAATAGTAGGCCATATAATAGTTAGGATCCAATTCAATACATTTTGTAAAATCGATGATGGCTCTTTCGTCATTATCTAGTGAAAAGTGCAGGTTAGCCCGGTTAAAAAAAGAGTTGAAACGAGTAGGATTTAATGCAATATCTTTTGTATAATCCGAGATAGCCTTAACATAATCGCCCATATCAGAGAACGTATTTCCACGGTAATAATACGCATCGGAGTGATCCGGATTTAGATTAATCGTTTTGGAGAAATCCTTTATGGCATTTTCGTAATCTTCGTCAGCACGGTAAGCGTTACCTCGCCAATAATATGCGTACACATACGTGGGATCAATGAATATCGCATGTGTATAATCGGTAATGGCTTCCTTGTTATACCCGGAATCGTAATTAGTATTGCCTCGCCAATAATATCCTTTTATCTCGTGAGGTTTTAGTTCAATATATTTATTAAAATCTGCTAATGCCTTACTATAATCAGATTTGGTATAGTATGTCCTTCCTCTCCAGAAATATGCATCGGCATGGTCATTTGTTAAATCAATAACCTTCGTAAAATAATTGATTGCTTCTGTATAATCCTCGACAGAATAATAGGCGTTAGCCGTCCAATAAAAAGCGTCACTATCTTTACCAGCGATTTTTACTGATTGAATAAAATCACTAATTGCACCATAGTACCTGTTGCTGTTATATCTCGCTCGTCCGCGATTGTAGAAGGCTTCTCCATTATAAGCATCAACATCAATAACAGTCGTAAAATCCACAATTTCGCCGGCAAAATTTCCTACCTTAAAATAGGAGAGTCCGCGGTTAAAATATGCGTTGTATTCATCAGCATCCAGCTCTATCACTTTGGTAAAAACCTGTATGGCACCCGCATAATCCTCAACTCCCATCTTTGCCAATCCACTTTCAAAATAGGAGTCAACATCCTGAGAGTACAAATAAAAAGGTGCGAGGTACAACAAAAGGATAGGAAAGAATTTTCGCATGTTGCAAAAGTAAAAAATATCCTTTCTGTTGATCAGATAGGTCATGGGTAGTTTTGCACAATGCTTTTTAAGTAACAAAGCATTGTTATGGCTTGTAGAGGTGCAATTTCCGTTCCATGATCACATGGAACATACCACTATAACCTAAAAATCAATCTAGCTTATGACTTCGGTAAAAGATTACGCTGAAGAAGATTCAGATTTGTTTACCCAACGGGAATATCAGCTTCGTACATCAACTTTCTAAGCTCGATCATGGACTTCACTTCTATTTCCTCTAGAATGGACCTAATTTTATATAGTGCGAAGAGCGTATTTAGTCTTCCGGAGCCCTCAGGGTTTACACATTCTTTTTCTACAGTGTGAAACTTATCATTTACAAAGCTAACTGCAAAAGCCAACTGTTCATTCTTGCCATGTAAAAGATAATAGAGCCTTGGAGTGTTCTCTTCGTCCAATAAATAATTGGTATAGAGGGCGCCTAATAGCTTCGCTTCTTTGCTTAACTCATGAACATTGTTCACATCACAATGTCCGAGAGCGCATCGGGCATCATCTTCCTTTAATGTCCCCCTGGTCCATTTTTTTTCAGGTATTCGGTGAAATTTTAAAATAAAATATTCCACCAGTTCTAAATCATTCAAGTTGTCTAAGTTTACTTCCATATAATCCGTCTTTTGTAACGTGATGATCCATCGGTACATTTAATATACTAAATAATGGAGGCGAAACCAAATATATCAGCCTTTTTGAACTCAATTGTCAACATGAATTACGCATAAATTATAATTTAATGAATATATTTACTGCTCAATTTTCCACTGATATTTATTTATTCACATTAAATATTAATTATGTCTATACAAGTAGCTCTACAGAACATTAACTGGCTTGCAGTGTTGGTTGCAACTTTATCCACCATGCTTATCGGGTTCCTCTATTACTCGCCTTGGTCTTTTGGTAATGTATGGATGAAAGCTGCAGGATTTACTGAAGAGGACCTGAAAGGGACTTCGCCAATGATATATGTAAAAACACTTCTCCTCTCAGGATTGACTGCAGTGGCGCTGGCACTTTTTATCCAGGCGGATCCTTCCTTGTATCAGGGGATCAAGATTGGTGTAATAGCAGGTGCTTGTTTTGGATGTACTGCTACTGTTACCAATGCATTATTTGACCGGAAGAGCCTCGTGTACTTCATGATTATCTCGGGTCATATAATGTTAAACTTCATTGCAATTGGTGCTATACTGGGTGCATGGCCCAAGTAAGGGAATCACATTTGACAACCATTCGTACATGGTACGGAATTTGTCTTTAATCAAGAAACAGACGACTCATGAAACTTAATCTCAATAACTCCATTCATGGTATGAACTGGCATCTGCCGATTTGGACCATGGTTCTTTTCTTATTTCTGCAAAGTAATTGTGCAACAAATTCTCAAACAGGCCAGAGTGAGGGTCCCCAGACTGATCCTGATACATTCGACACCTCGGTCAATAATGACTTAGATGAGGGAGACCCGGACAAGGTAGATGACCCCGAACCTTATACACCGGTTAAATATGCTTTACTGGTGGGGATTAACGATTATGAAGCGGTGAACGATCTTGAAGGCTGCATCAATGATGTTGAAAATATGAAGGCACTGCTCCGGGGAAAATTCGATTTTCAGGAAGAGAACATACTTATATTAACCGACAAGCAAGCGACCAAAGAAGGAGTAATAACTGCGTTCAAAACACATTTGATCGACCAGGCGCAACACGGGGACATCGTTTTATTTCATTATAGCGGACATGGTTCACAGATGTAT
>JACZTA010000290.1 GCA_022573915.1 Bacteroidota bacterium
CTCCGCAGGTTAGAAGCTGTGAGTAGATAAGGATGCAGAAATATTATAAAAAGTCCCCGGTCTCCAGTCCCGCGAATACCAACCGTATAATAGTAGAACCGGAGTCAGCATACTGGAGACCGAAGCCCACTTTAACCATAGGTTTATCAACCAAGCCTTAATATTTTATCTTATATTTAAAGATAGAACCCTTGACTTTAACGGTTATCCGATTATTGCCTGAACAAGCAGTCGATTAAAAAAAGCATATGAAAGAGATATTATTAATCACTTCAATTTTCCTTTTCACATTCATTGCAAATGCGCAAAACGAAAAAGTGGACAGGATAATTGAACAGGGAATTGTTTTACACGATAGAGGTAATTTCGAGGGAGCAATTAAAAAGTATGACGAAGCGTTGGAAATTGATCCGGTTAGTTTATATGCATTGGGAGAAAAGGCATTGACGTTATGGACAATGGGAAATTTTAAGGGGTCAATTTTACTTTGTGAAAAATGCATTGAATTAGATCCCAACTCGGAACTCCTGAAACCGGTGTATACGGTATATGCCAACAGTTTAGACGCATTACACAAACCTGAGGAGGCCATAGAAATCTACGATGATGCCATTGAAAAGTTTCCGGACTATTATTATCTATACTATAATAAAGGAATCACCTTGTCCCAAACAGGGAAATACGATGAAGCATTGGTTTGTTTTCAATCTTCAGTTATCTTAAATCCTTATCATGCAAGTTCGCATAATGCAATAGGACGCGTATTATCACTTAATCAACGTATTCCAATAGTCTTAAGTTTATGTAGATTTTTAGTCATTGAACCACAGGGAGACAGAGCGAAAGCAAATATTCCTATAGTTCAGGATATAATGATGGGCAGCGCAAAAAAAACGGGGAAGAATTCAATCGAAATTTTTCTTGACCCCAGTATGTATGCTGATAGCACCGGTGAAAAGAAAGAAAATGATTTTCAAACTGTGTATTTGATGCTTACGTTAACCGGTCTGTTTGGTAATAAGAAAAAGACAGAAGTAGAAATATTCATCGGGAAATTCACGACTGTGTGTACATCGATGGAGGGAGCAATAGACGATAATTTTGGATTTTTTTGGGAGTATTACGCCCCATACTTTATTGAAATGAACGATAAAAATTTTATTGAAACGTTTAGTTATTTAGCATATGCTTCATCAAAAAATAAAAAGGTGAAAAAATGGTTGGGTAAGAATCAAAAGAAAATTAATAAGTTTTATGATTGGTCTTCTGATTATGACTGGGGAAATTAATAAGGACATAGATCAATAATTATGAAACAATTAGCAATAATCTTATTCTGCATTACCATAGTTGGATGTTCAAAGCAAAATATTGAGATATGCGCCAGTCCAAACTGTGACATTTATTACGAGATATGGGAGAACTTATTTAAGGTTAGAAATAATATTTCTGATGCGTATTTTGACAATCATATTACGGTCACTGAAACTGCAATACATGTTTGGGCTGATGGTGAATCCTTTAGAGTAAGCTACCACGTAAAGATCGACTGAGCAACAATTGAAACGGCAGATCAATTCATTATAAAGATCTACGACACTGCCCCACCGTGGCCATCATTGTCAGTTAGCAGGGTAAACTATCTGTCGGAATCTGAGATAAATGAGATACTTGATGTGTGGGCTTTTGGCTCTCGAATAGCAACGATCAATGCAGATGTTAAACTAAGATATTCCTCCAGAAGGCAAGCTATTAGGGCCCTTGAAGATATCGCCAACATGGAGGATATTAAGGCTAACAGAATCTATTATAAACTCCAGAATGCGGTTTCAAATCCAAATGGGCATCCTTATTTAGCCGGTAGAGGAGAAATTGACCGTGCTGCAAACAGATGCTTGCGTATAGAAGTTGATCTGATAACCGGAGTAGGTGAAGCGCACGAGACCCATTGTTGGATCGAATAGCACAATCAGCAGGTGATTTGGATTAATCACCTCTTCTAATATTCAGAAATATTTAACAAGCATAAAACAATACTTATGAAAACTATATTTACCCTAATAACCCTATTTGCATTCACAACTATGTCGTTTGAATACAATTCAGATCCAAAAGAAGATAGCATCAACACAGGCACGTATGGGATCGGCGATGAAGCTTACTCAACAGTTGCACTAACAATTAATGAGGATTACACGTTTCGATATATCAATAATTCAGATTCTAAAAATCCGGTTGATGTCAAAGGCAATTGGATCTTGAATGGCAATGTTGTGGAATTGAATAATTATGATTCGGACCAGGTCTTTCCTGATAAATGGAAAATAGTTGGGAATCAGATGTGCGTAAAATCCAAAGGATTCAAAAATTTCCAGGTGGTGAGACTTTGTCTAATCGATTAATAACATATAGGATTCGTTAAGTATCGGTTTAATCGCACTATTCTTAAAGAGGCGAGAGCAACTACATAGGGAGCGTAAAGTAGCACATATTATCAAGCGATTATGTGCGGTAAATACAATAAAATGAGTTTGTTAATCAAATCCGGATTTTTTCTCGTCTTTGCATTTTTGTTGACTTGTTGCAACACTTATAAAGACCTGGACAGAGCTCTGCTTAACCCGACAAAGGTAAAAACCCTTAAACTTACTTATGGAAACATTGTTGAACTTCCGCCTGAAATAGGCAACATGACAAATCTGGAAACCCTCAATTTATTTCGAAATAAAATCGAGACAATACCCCCTGAAATAGGAAATCTAAAAAATCTCAAAGTACTTATTTTAAGCAGCAATAATTTAAAAAACATTCCTCCCGAAATTGGTAATCTTGAAAGTCTGACAAAGCTCTCCATTCAACACAACGATTTACTATCGCTGCCAAAAGAAATTGGAAACCTGAGTAACCTGGAGTGGCTGAAACTGAATTATAACCAGCTAAGTTCTTTGCCTCCGGAAATAGGACTGTTGACCAATCTGGAAATCCTGGAAATTGAAGAGAATAGTATTGATAGTCTGCCGCGAGAAATAGGAAATCTTGAAAGTCTGGAGTATTTCTATATCGGAAAAAATTATCTTAAACTCTTACCCGACGAGATTGGCAATTTGACTAATCTGATTGAATTAAATGTGACAAAAAGTGGAGTATTGCTGAGAGTACCGGAGAGCATTTGTAAATTACGAAGGCTCGAATATTTTTATATCGACCGGTATACTAAAGTGCCCTACTGTATGCAGGGACGAATAAATCACAGATTAAACATAATTATTCGTTGACCTTTACAAGCATACCAACTGAAGCCACATAGATTGGCAACCTATGTGTATATTATTCCATAACTAAACAAAAGGCATCCTGAAACCCAACTATCTAGACTGCTGCTCGAAACCACAGCTCGAAACCGTCAAAACGCTCTACCAAGGCCGCCATGACAGGGAAGCGCTTCAACGATGTAAGAAGTGTAAACAATATTGGTTTTATCGCTTTAGCGAGTATGTAACTTTTGAAAATGATGACTGGACCGTATGGTACACAGCCATTAGCGATCAGGAAGCAAAGCTAATACGAGGGAGTACGAAACCGGATCTTTCCTTTTTGGAAAACAAACCAAGTTTTATGGAAGAAGAACAAGGCATGCGAAAGGTAGATGGACAGCCTTCGACTCCGTGGCATTGAAATGATTGTGTTGTTAGGTTTGAAGCCTGAGATGGAACTATAATGACCCTCCTTCGCTATGAACTTTGAACATTTTAGCGTTATTATTATCGCTACGGAGGGTAACTCTCCTTCGCCAGTAAGTCGAGACATTTGACACTTTTCAAAAATGCTACGGAGGGTAAGAGCCCTCCTTCGCTATGAACTTTGAACATTTTAGCGTTATTGATTATCGCTAAGGAGGGTAAGACAAAAGCCGCCGACTCCCTTGGAGACGACGGCTTCGTTCACACAACATATTCCCAAAAAAACACTTATTTCTTAAACTCGATTTTGAGTACACTTATCTCCAATGGATTGTATGGAGTTAAGTTGAGTATTCTTGCTTCGATGTCGCTATAACTCGCATCCGGAGCAACGCCTCCTTGAACAAACCCACCCTTGTCAAAATAACCGGGAGC
>JACZTA010000291.1 GCA_022573915.1 Bacteroidota bacterium
CCAACAACGAGTGCTGCAGAGGCTGTTGCTAGCAGAATGTCAGATTCTGAGATCTGTCCCACTCCTTTATGAACCACGTTCAGTACCACTTCGTCAGTCGATAATTCGATCAGTGAATCGGATAAAGCTTCAACAGAGCCATCTACATCACCCTTGATAATTACATTCAGCTCTTTAAAGCTTCCCAATGCCAGCCTGCGGCCAATTTCGTCAAGTGTAATATGCTTAGAGGTGCGTATCGTCTGTTCCCTTACTATCTGTAATCTATTATTTGCAACAGCCTTTGCTTCTTGCTCTGTATCATACACCTTCACATTTTCGCCCGCTTGTGGCGCGCTGCTGAGACCTAACACCAGCGCAGGTGAGGATGGGCCGGCTTCCTCCAACGGATTTTCATTCTCATCCATCAAAGCCTTAACTCTTCCAAAATGACTTCCGACAACAAGCATGTCACCCTTCCTCAAGGTTCCTTTTTGAACAAGGATCGTAGACACATAACCTTTACCCTTATCCAGAGTGGCTTCAATTAATGTTCCGACTGCATTTCTATTAGGATTTGCTTTTAATTCAAGCAACTCTGCTTCCAGTAGAATCTTTTCCAATAAAAGATCGATGTTTATATTTTCCTTTGCTGATATTTCCTGACTTTGGTATTTTCCTCCCCAATCCTCAAGCAGGATATTCATTCCAGATAATGTTTCTTTTACCTTTTCCGGATTCGCTCCGGGTTTATCTATCTTATTAAGCGCAAATATCATGTTCACGCCGGCTGCCTGAGCATGGCTGATAGCCTCTTTTGTTTGAGGTTTAACATCTTCATCAGCTGCAATGACGATCACTGCAATATCAGTTATTTTAGCTCCACGCGACCGCATAGCCGTAAAAGCTTCGTGGCCGGGAGTATCTAAGAAGGTGATCTTTTTTCCGTTCTCAAGTTGAACTGAATATGCACCTATGTGTTGCGTGATGCCACCGGCTTCTTTGTCTACGATATTGGTTTTTCTGATCTGATCAAGCAGTTTGGTCTTCCCATGGTCGACATGACCCATAACAACTACAATGGGTGGACGTTCAACGAGATCTTCTTCCGCATCCTCATCCCCAGCAACATTTTCGTCCTGTTCGTCAACCCCAATAAATTCAATTGAAAAACCAAATTCATCTGCTACCAACTCAATTAGTTCCGCATCCAATCTTTGGTTTATCGACACAACCACACCCAGGTTCATACACTCCGTTAAAACCTCAGTCGGGGCTACATCCATCAGACTGCCGAGTTCACTTACCGAAATGAACTCAGTTACCTGTAACAGCTTTTCATCGTTATCTACACTTTCTCTTTCAGCTGCGCGCTCTTTCTTTGCCTTTCGGTATTTTGGCCCCTTGGATTTGGTGGTTAACTTAGCCAGTGTAGACTTAACCTGCTCTTGAATTTCCTTCTCGTTGAGTTCAATTCTTTTTCTTCCTCCCGCTTTCTTGGCACTTGGTTTGGCATCCTTATCATCTTTCTCACCCTCTTGGTTTCCGGATGATTTTACTTTAATGAGTCTCTTCTTGCGCTTCATTACAAAGCTTTCTGAAGACGATGCCACAAGTTTCCTTGAATGTTTATCGGCTTCTTTGTTTTCTTCCCCAACTTTTTCGTCTTTTCCTTTGGATTTCTTTGGAGTTACGGATTCAAGATCAATTTTTCCGACAACAGTTGGCCCCGCCAGTTTCTCTGCTTTGGCTCTCGTTACCTTATCGGGCTTTTTCTCTTCAGCCTTTTCTTCTTCTTTCTCAACTTTCTTTTCTTTTTTCTTCTCCTCTTCCTTTACTTCTTCTTGTTCAGGCTCATGCTTAACATTAGGAGTTGTAACCGTTTGAATCAGAAACTCTTCGTTTTCCTCTTTTTTAGCTTTGGGAGATATATCTCTTTTAGCAAGATCAGGCGTATCCTCATACACCTTGCCTATTTCAATTTTTTCAGATTCTTCCTTGAGTAGTTTCTCTGATTGGAAATCCTTCAACAGCAAATCATACATCTCCTGACTTAACTTAACCGTTGGTTTAGGATCCAACTCAAAACCATTGGTTTCCAGATGCTTCCTGATCGTGACTGTTCCCACGTTCAGCTCTTTCGCCGCTTTGATCAATAATATTGCTTTATCTTCCGCCATTATCTTTTACCCAACGCTGTTTAGCCTTCCAATTCGGATTGCAGTATTTTAATTACTTCTTTAACCGTTTCTTCTTCCAGATCAGTGCGTCGAGCCAGTTCAGATGGACTTAGTTCCAACACACCTTTGGCTGTATCGCATCCAATCGCCTTGAGTTCATTAATGATCCATTCATCTATTTCCTCGGTAAATTCTGAAAGTTCAATATCATATTCATCTTCATCAATATCACGGAATACATCTATTTCGTAACCGGTTAACCTGCTTGCAAGTTTGATATTCAAACCACCTTTACCGATGGCCAATGAAACCTGGTCAGGATTGAGATAAACAGAAACTCTTTTTTCATCTTCCTGGAGTTCCAATGAGCTGATCTTGGCCGGACTTAAGGCTCTTGAGATGTAAAGGTTTGTATTGGTCGTGAAATTAATGATATCAATATTTTCATTTCTCAACTCTCTTACAATACTGTGTATCCTTGAACCCTTCATTCCTACACAGGCACCCACAGGGTCTATTCTGTCGTCGTAGGACTCTACAGCAACCTTTGCGCGCTCACCGGGTTCACGTACGATGTTCTTAATGGCAATCAAGCCATCAAATATCTCCGGTACCTCTAACTCCAGCAGTCTGGCAAGGAAGTTCATATCAACACGCGATAAGATGATCAGCGGTGTAATGTTTTTCATTTCAACCCTCAACACAATGGATCTCACAATGTCTCCCTTCTTAAAATAATCAGATGGAATTTGCTCTGATTTCGGTAAAATCAATTCATTGCCTTCGTCATCAAGAAGGAGGGTTTCCTTTTTCCAAACCTGGTAAACCTCGCTCGTAATGATCTCACCGATTCTATCCTTGTATTTGTTATAGATTTCATCTTTTTCAATCTCACTAATACGCGATACCAAAGTTTGACGCGCCGCCAGAACAGCTCTCCTTCCAAAGTCCTCGATATTAATCTGTTCGATCGCTTCCTCACCAATTTTGAGTTCATCATCGATCTCAAGCGCATCCTTTAGTTCAATTTCCAATGCCGGATCCTCCAGTTTACCGTTCTTCACAATTTTACGTGTACGCCAGATCTCCAAGTCACCATTTTCTGTGTTGATGATGATGTCGAAACCCTCATCGAATTCATATTTTTTTCTCAGCAGAGTCCTAAAAACATCCTCAAGAACTTTGATCATAGTAGGCCTGTCAATGTTCTTGAAATCTTTAAACTCCGAAAACGATTCAACTAAATTAATGCTGTCCATAGTATTTTATTTATAAAACCGCCAAAACCTTTGTGCTGCTTATATCCTTGAAACTTATCTCTTTCTTGCCGAGCGATATAATTTTTAAATTTTTATTGTTTATTAATTTTTTTTCTATTTCGTCTATTACAATGTTTGATTCATTTACTTCCTCCAACACACCCAGCAATTCGTATCCTTCCTTCAAAACAACTCTTACGTTTCTCCCGATATTCTTTTTATACTGACGCCGCATGATCAAGGGTATATCCAATCCCGGAGAAGAAACTTCAATGCTATAATTTTCACCCAGAATGTTTGAATCGTCCAGGTAACTCCTGATCTTTCTACTGATCTTGGCACATAATTCAACTTCAATTCCATTATCGCCATCAAGAAAGACCATCACCTTGTTGGAACCGGAAACGTGCACCTCTACAATAAAATAATCCGTGCCTAATAATAACTCTTCGACTAACCCTTTTAACAGGTCTTTTGAATCCAACATGCAATAAAAAAGAGGGCCGCGCCCCCTCAATTAGTAAAATACTTGGTCTCTCTTGTCTCCTGCCTCTCCAAACAACCCCAAAATTACAATAACTATTCCTTTTATACAAATAACACGATCAGCTGTATAAATGGAATTCGCACGCTTTTTGTTCCATATTTTATCTTTTTCTTTTTTATTACTTTTGCGACCGCCATCGCAGATTAC
>JACZTA010000292.1 GCA_022573915.1 Bacteroidota bacterium
CTGAGGACTTGAACCAGGGTTATTTATTTACTTTTGCACGTTAATTATGTACGTGCAAAGATCAATTCTCCTACTCTTTCTTTTCATTTTATTATTGAATAGCCAGCCGGTTATTGCACAGGAATCCTCACAAAAATACTGGGTCTACCTCACCGATAAAAATTTAACAAACAAATCTCAAATTCATTTATCCGATCGCTCTTTGGAAAGAAGATCCAATCAGGGAATTCCCCTGAGGGACAATGATCATTCCGTTTCAAGCGATTACATACGACTCATCAGGATGCACGGGGTCAAGGTGGTGAATGTTTCACGTTGGTTCAATGCTGTTTCTGTTGTAGTTGAAAATGATACTCAACTTCAAGCGCTTCGAGGCCTCAGATTTGTAGATAGGGTAGCGCCCGTCAAAGTGTATCGTTATGTAAATCAAGACAAGGAGAATAGTGTTACATCTTCTGCCAAAGTTGCACTCACCGATTACGGTTCCGCGTTCAACCAGGTCGACATGATTTCTGTTGATGAATTGCATGCACTGGGTTTTTCAGGTAAAGGAATGATAATAGGAGTGATGGATGCCGGTTTTGATAATGCGGATTCGTTAAGCGTATTCGACAGTCTTTTTTCTTCAGGCAGGGTGCTGGGTACATGGGATTTCGTGTCGGCAAACGACAGTGTTTTTGATGATGATAAACATGGAACCCATGTTCTTTCATTAATGGCCGCAAATAAACCCGGAGAGCTCGTTGGAACTGCGCCTGATGCTTCTTACTGGTTATTCAGAACAGAGGATGTGGGTTCTGAGCTGGTCATTGAAGAAGATAACTGGGTAGCAGCAGCTGAATTTGCGGATAGCGTTGGCGTAGATGTATTGAACACCTCTTTAGGTTATACCGATTTTGATTCCGCCGATGTGGATAAGAACCATACGTATGCTGATATGGATGGCAATACAACCATCATTACTCGAGCAGCGGATATGGCTGCAAGCAAAGGAATGCTTGTAGTGAACAGTGCGGGAAATTCCGGAAGCAAGCCTTGGTTCTATGTTGAGGCGCCGGCAGATGGAGACTCGGTCCTGGCAGTTGGGGCTGTGAATAGTTCTGGAAATATCGTTTCTTTCAGTTCGCGAGGCCCCTCATTTGACGGGAGGGTTAAACCCAATGTATGCGCCCAGGGGCAGGGCACCTTTGTGGCTAATAATATCGAAGGCGTTTTTCCCGGCAGCGGGACATCTTTTTCGTCACCGCTCATTGCAGGTGCGGCAGCATGCTTATGGCAGGCATTTCCCCAGCTCAACAATATGGATATATTTGATGCGATTCAAAAAAGCGCTCACCTGTACAATACGCCTGATAATAGTTATGGCTTTGGAATTCCAAATTTTCTTCTTGCCTATAATTTATTGATGAATAAGACAACTTCTTTGACGGATAATGATTCTGTTCTACTTTGGCCTAACCCGTTTACGGATCAGTTCAGGGTATTCTTACCTATGGATACAAATCAAACCGCAACAATAAACGTTTATAACGTATTGGGACAGAGTATCTATTCCGAAACACAGGATAATAGTTTCGAGATATATAAGAAAACGGCATTATTTTATTTCAATAAATCCGGATTAGCACCGGGCTTGTATATTATTGAACTGGAAACAGGCGGGAACAGGTATGTTCTGAAGGCAGTGCGACAATAGACAGATCTATCGGATCAACAGCTTTCCGGCATGAGTTAACCCATCTATCGATTCTATCTTGTAAAAATATAATCCTGCCAGGAGCTCATCCCGATCGAAATTAACAGTTATCGAGTTTCCGGACAGTGAATGATGGTTGTCTAATTCAAATGACCGCATTTCCTTACCAAGCAAATCATAAACCTTCAAACTTAGATTTCTTAACTGATTTTCATTATGGGCAATGATCCTGATTTCAGTGCTCGTTTTAAATGGATTTGGAATAACTGATACCCGTAGTAATTTATTCTCAAATTCAGATATACCAATGCCTTCCCAGGTAACGGTTATGTAACCGGTTTTTACAATCGTATCTGAACAGCCTGCAGAATTAGTGGCTATCATCGTGACGGTATAGGTACCGGGCAGGCCATAACTATGCGCTGGATTCTGAGTCGTGGCGGTGTTCCCATCTCCAAAATCCCATGCCCAGGCAGTAACAGATCCGCTTAATAATCCGGATAGAGATAAATCTGAGAAAAGAATTAGTCCCGCAACGAAGGGAGTAGTGTTGTTAACCGAGAAATCTGATCCGGGATTTATACATCCATACTGATCAGTCTTGATCACATACGCGTCATCCATTCCTGCACCTATACTTTCAGTTCTTCCGGTAAAAATATATCCGCCATCACTCGTTATGCTCAATCCCGACCCATAATCATTCAGGGAGCCTCCATAGGTTCGCGACCACAGTTCAGTACCGGACTTATCCGTTCGTAGAATAAAAAGATCTGAAAGTCCCGATCCTTCGCTTGCATTACTGCCGATTATAATAAACCCACTATCGGGTAGTTGTCTGATATCTTTGCCTTCGTCCCGTTGGGTTCCTCCGAAGGTCTTGGTCCATAGCGTATTTCCGGAAGCATCAAGTTTTACTAGGTATACATCGTCCAGGCCTGCACCAAAACTTGATGTGCTGCCTATCATGACAAACCCTTTGTCATATGTTTCGATGATGCATAAACCGTAATCATTACCACTTCCACCAATTTCCCTGGTCCAGGTGGTATCTCCAATACTGTCAGTCTTAACCGCGATCATAGACTGTGATCCTGTAAACCCCTTGCGGGTTCCTGAGATAATAAATCCGCCGTCAGAAGTTTGATGTCCACAATTACCGAAATCCTTATTAACGCCCGAGTAGACCTTACTCCATTGTTCAGTTCCCACATCATCTATTTTAATGAGATATATAGTGGTACCAAAATCTGCTGAATAACCTGTAAGGATATAGCCACCGTCAGAGGTATGATCCATATAACTTCCGCTTTGTGGTATGACGGTTCCAAAAGTTTTCGACCACTCGATATTCCCACTTGCATCCGTTTTCACAAGGTAGACATCCCCGTTGCCTGCACCCAGGTTGTCGGTATGACCGGTTACAACGAATCCTCCATCGCTTGCCTGAACCACAGAGAGACCCAGATCAAGGGCAGTGCCTCCAAATGCCGAGGACCAAAGCTCATTTCCGGCAGAATCGATATTTACCAGATAAACGTCATTCATACCGGCACCGGAGGATGCAGTATGTCCCGTAAGGGTGTAAGTTCCGTTTGCTGCCTGGATGATGGAAGCACCTCCATCTGAAGAGGAGCCACCATAAGACATTTCAAATGTGATGGGCTGGGCAAGAATAACGTATGTACAAAACAGGAGAGAGAAGAATGTAAAAATTGCTTTCATAATGAGTTTTATTAAGCGGATATCATTATTGGTAGTCTAAAATTCCTAAGGCAAGATACCAACAAATTAAATAGCAAACACATGCAATTATGTTGATACTAAATCTGTTTAATAAATATCAAACGTTTTTTATGCACGTAAATTATGCCTAATTTTGTGCCTCCAAAATCCAACCAACAAAAAAAGTACTGAGTCATTGTGACAATTCGAATATTTCTCTCCACCGTTTCAATGTTATTGATATTCTGCAGTGCATATGCACAAAATGAAGATATCAAAAAAATAAAGCACACGATCAGTGGATACGTGACCGATTCCACTACGGGTGAAAATCTCATAGGGGCATATATCATTATCAAAGATTTGGCACAGGGGGGCGTGACAACAAATGAATACGGTTTCTACTCTATTTCATTACCCACAGGAACATATCAGGTCACTTACTCATATCTCGGTTATTACAATAAAAAAATTACCGTCATTCTGGATAAAAAAAGAAGGCTTAACATGGCACTGGCACCTTCTGTGCTTGAAACACAAGAAGTATTGATCAATGTAGAGGCGGAGGATCAGAACATTCAAAGTACCGAAATGAGCAAGATCGAACTTCCCATAGAACAGATCAAAACACTTCCTGCACTGTTTGGTGAAGTTGATATTCTTAAAACTATTCAGCTTTTACCGGGGG
>JACZTA010000293.1 GCA_022573915.1 Bacteroidota bacterium
GAGGCGACCGCAATAATATTTTGGACTTTAGGAAGTAATTCCCGGTTGTCATTTCGAATGGAAGTAACCCTTGAGGTGATTTCAATTATAATTTCAATGTTTGCGTCCACATGTTGATGAATAGCACTAACACAATCTTCTTTGATTTTTTCTACTAGTGGACAAGCCGGTGTGGTAAGAACCACTGTAAATGATACTTTCCCGTCGCTGATCTCAACGTTTTCGATCATCTTTAACGAAACCAGATCTTTTCCAAGATCGGGATCCTTGACCGTACCTAATGCTTGTAATATTTGTTCCTCTGTATAAGCCACGTTAATCCTTGATTTTCGCCACAAAATTAACAACAATAATTCGGAATTAAGAGTTTCATTCTAATTTTGTAGAAAAGGTGCTTGTAATCCACTAAAATATGGTGGAAAGAGAGGCAAATACTCCCTGTCCGGAAGCTGAAGAAGGAGAAAGATATCCATAGATATAATCGGAAGAAACAGTTAAATAAATATACCGGTTGAGCTTAATCGTTGAACTTAACCCAATATTAAAATTTCCATATCCTCCAAAAATCAACATCGGAGATACCGTTAGGTAAGAGAGTCCGTGGTAGGTACCTCTCAGGTATAGCAGGGGTGCGAAATTTGTATTAAAACGGTACTGGCCACCAATGGCTAACCTGGTTTGGATCTGTTCCAATTCCTGTTGGTAGAAAATATGGATCCGGGTGGGCAGGTAATAGATAACATTTTTATATTCTTTATCGGGTGTAATAGAGTTAATAATACTATCCACTGTTTGTTGTGATAAGGTATTGTCTACATCAAAAACGTTTAAAATTTCCAACCCTTCAAATGTATAGTCGAGCGTGTCTGTCATGGTATAGGACCGGTTATTAAAGTTTATCAACCCCAGGTCGATTAACTCCATACCTAACACCTTATCTGACATCCCTCCAATATTGTTTGACTCTCCAATATTATATTTAACTAACAAATCCAGGCTTGTACCCATCCCGTTTTGGTCTCTATAATCACTCCGGCCTTCTCGAGATGATTTGAACTGATAATCGGTTATCAGGTCGATATATTGTCCATCTATCTCGGTAAAGACAGAGCCGTGCCCAACAGCAAACGACCTGTACTGTTGCCCTTTCAGGATGGAGATCCCTGCAGAAACAGCAAGCGTATTCCCTTTAAAGGGGTAATGATGTTCAAATCCGCCTCCGATCTGTTGAAACTGGCTATACTGCAAATTTGAACCAGAAAAAATAGCAGAATCACCTGCAAATTGAGAATTGCCCCTAAACGAGAGTTCAAAAAGATCATCCGTAAAACCTATGCTAATCTGGGCTCTATTTTTTGTATATAAATACGCGTAACGTGGCCAATCAAAACCCTCTGCCAACTTTTGCCTAAAGACCATCCCATAGTTTAGTGAAAATAACGCTCTGTTCATTTTCCTGAGTCGGGGAGTGACCTCATCCTTTATCGAATTATCAATGAAACCACCATAGAATATAGTATTGAGAAAATTATTTGTGATCGAGTTGGAATTGAAATCATAATTGAACTCTGTGCCTAAATAATAGGAGGGCTCTTCATCAAAAATAATCTCCGGGTGTTCAGTGAGTAAGCGATTAGTCTGACTGTAAACATTAAAGCTCAGATAAAGCAGGGACAAGAAAAGTACGATGGATTTAGACATAATCTGCTTACAGAAATTCCGGTGCAATTTTCGATAAGTTAGTTAATAAGATCAATCAAATCCATCTATAAGAAAATTGAAATCTCCGGTTAGTTTCAGGTCTGAGGAATAATCGCTATAAATTTTCACATAAGTATTCGCAGGTACCGTGGAAAATTCAATATTAAACCTGATCTGTTTAGTCTGTAGCAATTTAGCCATCTTGTTCTTACTGATAATGTATACCAGTATGGTTTGGCGTTTAGTATCTACTTTTCCTGAGCCATTCAGGGATGCTGCTTTAATCACCATAGGGCTAATCAAAGAATCGATGATATTACCTGATTTGTTAAGCAGGTACAGGTCAATATATGCGTCCAATGGAAATCCATGGTCCACGATCAGCCTCAGTGTTCCATCCTTGAGTTTTTCAGGTTTCTTGATCTGATCAAGAGAAAACTTGGCAACCGTACTCAATTTTAGCTTGTCGGAAATGAAGGATAACGGTATTTCAATATTCAAGTTTGTACTTAAATTGGATGAAGCATAGCCAAAATTATTAAGTGTATAACCTGCAGGGTTAGTAGTAAGTGTCAATTCATAATTGAATTTATCGGGCAGAAGACTAATTAATTCATTGGAATTTGAGTTGGAATTATCAAGAATGATCACATTCTTGGAGCTTGTCAAAGGATTGTCGGTTGCTCCGGTAATCGGGAAAGGCATGGTTACTCCTGAGTAAGTAAGCGTTTTTGATTTGGCGTCCTTGGTATTAACTGCTTCTATATTTTTGAATTCAATGGTGCCATCCAAGCCCAGACCATTGTCAATTTCCAGAGACATGATTACATTTTCAAGATCGATGGTTCCACTCTTCACCGCGTCAAAAACGTCTATATCAACGCTTGCCGGACCTACATTGACGGTATCCTGGCCAAAATATCCTACGGCGTAATCTGGAACGAGCTGCACTATACCCATAATGACCCGAAAGCTATCCTGGAGCGAAAGCGTGACCGTTTTTCCGGTCGAGTCGATTCGTACACTGAGTTCTCTATACAAATAGTTAAGCTTACTACCATCGGATCCTGTCAGGTCAACATCATATCCTGAGAAATCATGAAACAGATTGACATGGGTAGTACCATTGGGTGGTGCAGGATCCGCTTTTACTACCTTCTTGAAGGATTGGCCGTTCTTAATAGCACCGGGCAACGCAAAAGTAAAATAGACAGTATCTTCTGCGGTAGAATAGATCTCTGTTTTAATAAAACCTGATTTAATACGCATCCTCGTGAATTTCAGGCTATCCATTTCTAACACTTCATGATTTTTATCGTTAATCAAGTCTTGAGCAGGAAAGATTGCCGTGGCTTTGAAGACTGTTAAATCATATACAGTTAATGTTATAATCAAAGCTTTGCTGGTATCTATAAGAACAGGACTTACAGTGCCTACCACATCCAAATTAACGATCTTGGCAACCAGGCTTCCTTCCACTGTTTTACCCGAAAGGTCATAGGTTTGCTTCATAGAGGTTCCGGAAAGAATCAATGGAAAGGTGTCCCGAATCAAAACATTACCTTGTACTTTGTTGGAGAATTCAAAACGTACATTAGCTACATCTGTGGGAAGTTCATTCTTGATTTCAATATCCATGAAGCCGGTCTTTAAAGTGGCTGTTTCAAAGAAATCCTGCGCTGAAACATCAATATCGCTAAGTGCAATACCAGATATGGGTAAGATTGTTAACATTTTTAGGTTGTTGAGAATAATTAAAGTCCCAGCTGGGCCTACGTTGTTTGCGATGTCACCCAATGAATACGTAAAGGTCAAAGATTTTTTTGCCAGACTCAGTGAATCTATTTTAAAGGTTCGCTCTATGGTTGTGTCGTAAGGTTGAATGAAAGAAGCCAGATTATAATCGTATAAAGTTTGCTGGTATACAATACTGATAGAGTTGTCGGCATTGATTTGCAGCGTGCTATCTGCCACAATGTTGTCGATGGAAAGCGTGGTTTTTACAAGTGGGGCAAGAACATCAACCTCCCACGAGGTTTTTTCAAGTTTATGACGGCAACTGAGTGAAAAAAGCAGGGATCCTGCAAAGAGTAATAGAAATAATCTTTTCATGATGGGTGGCTTATACAAAGTTAATCCTTTAATGTCAAAATCAAGACAGAAAGGCTTTGTTTCATGACCATATAACGCTTTAAACAGATGGATATTTTAGACTTTAGGTTGCTTTCAATCACCCACTAAAGCTCAGATATCTTATCAAACACCTTATTCGCACTTCTTGAATATCCTGACTCAACACTCCTTGATGTGAACCGTATGCTTATCAATAAAGATTTCCGCAAGGATGTTGTGTCACATATCACCGACC
>JACZTA010000294.1 GCA_022573915.1 Bacteroidota bacterium
GTGAGGGTCCTGGGCGTTGTTGAGAACTTTTCCGGCGAAATCTTCGGCACAGGAGCCGGCGAAGAGATCGCCAAAGAGATCGCCGGGGAAAGCGAGGAGGATCGGCGGGCCGCGGGACGTGGCAAGCGTATGAGTTTCCGGGTAGCCCACGCCCAGGAGTGGGGTGAGGTTATCCTAGAAGCCTTCGGCCGCACCGTGTCGGAAGGGTTGCAATCGTCTCCGGAGCAGCGCCCTGCCGTGGGCGGTACCACGTGGCCCCCGGAAGACTAGCCTGTAATCTAACCACAGAGGGCGCGGAGGAGTCCGGACCACAATCTCATAGCTCTGTGCTCTCTGAGTGCTACGCGGTGAGTTCTGAAAGATCCGCTAAGAGGTTGCTGACATGCCCGACGAAATCATCGACATGAAGGATATGGGAGTTATCTTCGCGGTTACTGACACCATGGGCATCCACCGGGAGTCCGTCCGGGTGGAACTGACCAAGGAAGACCCCGGATCGATCAACCGAGCCTCCGGGGGAATCATCGAAATCACGATTCCGGAAACCGGCCCCACCCCACTCTCTTTCATGCGGAGCAGGGCTCTGCCAACGCCACAGCCAATGTCCAATACCGATGAGGTCTCATTCAATTCCCATGAACTCACTACCGGTTCAAGCAGTTGGTCATGGCCCTTGGCCATGTTTTCACCCCTCTCGGATTCAGCCCACTCGTTAAAGAGCCTGGAGGTTGTCTTTTCCTGGTTAAATTTCATTTTATAGATAATTGATCTCAAAATTAATGCATGCTAAATTGATAATTGCATCCTCATCATCTTTTTTAGTAATTTTAAATCACGGATAATGCTTATGACATCAATCATTATTGAATAAATCATTTCGCACTCCTTGAGACTTCTCCTACTGGCATTTCTTCTCAGTTTCGTTTTTACAGGCATAAGCTATGCCCAACATCACGAGGATGATTCGCTTTCTCTTGAGCAGGACCATAAACTCTTCCAATTCTATCACTCAATGGAAGATATTATTACCGCTCTCGCTTATCGTGATGATTGCGTGGACTGTTTTCTGGATCGATCATGCAAATTTAGCCGGCCGCATTTCTCCATCAGTCACATGTGTACTAACTATAGTTGCTTATCAATTTATTGCCGGTCAGGATTTACCGAAGGTTGGATATTTAACCTATATCGACATTGTCTTTTTGATTTCATTCCTCTTTGTTTTTTCTACGTTTGTCATAAATATTGCGGGGTTCATTTTGCATAGAAATAATAAAACGGAAAGAGCGGAAAAATTGAATCACCGAAGTAAGATCATCTACCCAATTGTGTACTTTGCATGCGTGATCGGGCTGATTGTATTTGAGCTAGCTTAGAAAAATAAAATCATATATGAATCACATATTGGCTCCATCAAAAACGTTCTTCATACTTGCAATATGGACGTGTATAATGAGCCTCGCAGGTTGCAAAGGATTCTTCGCTGAGTTATTTACAAAATGCAGCTATAAGGTAACTACCGGCTATACAGTAAATAATTCGGAGTTCTTCAGTGATACGTTAACCCCTGCTACTCAATTATTGGGGTCGACGAGGGTCTTTATTTTTTCCTTTCATACCGATTCTGCTTGCTCGCATCAGGAGATTTCCGTAGACTTTGCAGCGACCATTAAAGTTGATCCTACTCCGGCGATAGAGGTTAAATCACATATGGAGGTGGGCCCCACGGTCATTGTCACCCTGGCAATGGAGGCAGAAGATGAAGTTCTTCTGGGCAATCAGAAATATGCGATAACTTCGAAAGTTGAATTGAGTGAGACCATTGAAGGTGACGAAAATTATTTCACATCCAATATTCGAATATCATTTCCTACTCTTGGCAGTTTTGCGCAGGACTCTATCTTCTTTCTCGATAATGTAACACAGGCGCTTATCAGTCCTACCTACAGGTTGGCAAAATACTAGAAACTTAATTTTTTAATTTATCAGCAAAAGCCTTTCTGAATTTATCCAGCTTGGGTTGGATCACATAACTACAATACCTGTCGTTACTGTTGTTTTTGTAGTAGTCCTGATGAGATTCATCGGCTTCATAAAAAACTGTTAGCGGGCTGATCTCGGTTATGACAGGATCATCCCAGGCACCTAGCTCATTCAGACGCTGTTTGTATTTTTCGGCAGCTTCCTTTTGTTCTTCATCATGATAAAAGACGGCAGACCGGTACTGTGTACCTACGTCAGCCCCTTGTCTGTTGAGTGTTGTAGGATCATGTGTCTTCCAAAACACTTCGAGCAACTCATCAAAACTTAATTCTTCAGGATCAAATTGGATCTGAGCTACTTCTGCATGGCCGGTGGTGCCGGTACATACCGCTCTGTACGAAGGATTAGGAACCGTACCGCCCGCATAGCCGGAGGTCACGCTGTACACTCCTTTTAATTCTTCGAATACTGCTTCAATGCACCAAAAACACCCTGCGCCAAGGGTGACTGTTTCCAGTTTACTTTCATCTATTGTAGATTTCTGTTCATCCATAGTAGTCGAGTTATCGCTCTCTTGCGCACACGAAATGAGAGTACCAAATAACATAAAGCAAAGTAAATATGGTTTTACTGTATTCATGATTTAACACCATAGTTTGTGGTCCAATGTCAAATGATGTGCATGTCAGATGTACAAAAGTAATGCATTAATTTGAAATTGAGTTCCTGAAAACATATCCAATTATAAGCGGTACCAGGGTTATTATAATTACCGGCAGAATTAAATCAAATCCAAATAGAAGTGAATCAGGGATCCATCCTAAGTACGAACCGAGCACAAAGGCCTCTCCCAGGAGGATGGATCCAATACAGGATAATGCCGGTATCTTTCTTTTCAAATAGATTACGGCTACAGTGGTCGGGAACAACACAGCATAACCGGTAAAGGCATACTTAACCAGGTCGTAGATAGCGGTCGGTGGATTTGCAGCTAGTAGTAGTCCTACTCCGGCTAATATGACGATCATTACTTTTCCAAAAATAACCTGAGCGCGAAATTTCAATTTAGGATTGAAAAAACCAACGTACAGATCTCGAGTTATCATGGTACTAAGTGCCAGTAATTGAGAATCCAAAGTAGACATGAACGCTGCGATGGCTCCTACCAGGATTATAGCTGTGATTCCGATAGGCACCAGTTCCATTAATAGCATCGGTAAAATTTTATCCGGTGCATTTCCTTCCAGGTTTGGATAATTTAAATGCCCAAGTACTCCAATGATCACAGGCCCGATAAAAAGCGCCAAAGGGATCACCGCATAAAGGATGGTTGAAATTTTAAATGAAGCTGCATTTTTTGCTATAAAAAACCGCATGAACATCTGCGGAAACATGGGGACACATAACATCCAAAGAATCATTGAGCTGAACCAAGTTTTATATGTGAAATGGCCCTCTCCCCCTTGTCGTGAAAATAGATCAGGGTTGATATCCATTACAGATTGATTAGCAATTCGTAATCCTCCCAGCTTGTCTGAAATGATCCATACAGCCAGGAACATCATTATAAACATCAGAATTCCCTGCACCACATCCGTAGCCGCCACAGAACGCATTCCTCCTAAAAAGACATACAAAACCAGGAACAGCGTAAGTATAATAGCACCGGTCATATAGGGGATGCTCCACCTGTGAGTGTCTCTACGAGATATCCTGCGCCGATTGGTTGAAGTGCCAGATAAGGTAAGGTGAATCCCACCATCACCAAGAGGTAAAGAACCTTCAGTATCTTGCTTCCCGACAAGTCACCGATCATTTCTGCCGGGGTGATGTATCCTTTCTTTTTCCCAAGCTTCCAGCTCCTGAACCCAATAATGTAGAATGATAATGCAGCGAACGCAGTGCCAAAAGCCATCATTGCGTAGAAAGGATACCCAAATCGATAACCGGCACCTGCAAATCCCAGAAAGAAAAATGCGCTGAAGTTGGTGGCGATGAAGGTAAAAAACAGCACAAACGCACCGACCCCCCTATTGGCAAGAAAGTATTCCTCCGAATTTTTTGAGGAACGTCTAAAGCCA
>JACZTA010000059.1 GCA_022573915.1 Bacteroidota bacterium
ATTAAGGCTCAAATACACGCAGGTGGAAGAGGAAAAGGTGGCGGTGTTAAACTTGCAAAGACACTCGAAGAGGTGGAGGAGATCGCTAATAATATGATCGGCATGAACCTGGTCACCAAGCAAACCGGAGAAAAAGGAAAAATGGTCAGGAAGATATTAATAGCCCAGGATGTTTATTACTCCGGAGAATCTGAAAGGGAGGAGTTCTACCTGGGAATCCTATTGGACCGTCAAAAAGGATGCAACGTGATCATGTATTCAACAGAAGGTGGTGTCGAGATTGAAGAGGTAGCTGAAAATACTCCTGAACTGATTCACAAGGAATGGATAAAAGATGATGCAGGTTTGTTACCGTTCCAGGCCAGAAAGATAGCCTTTAACCTGGGCTTGTCCGGAACGGCTTTCAAGGAAATGACAAAATTTGTCACGGCTCTTTACGATGCATATGAGAAAATTGATGCCAGTATGTTTGAGATCAATCCACTTCTCAAAACGGCGGATGATAAGATAGTGGCGGTGGATGCAAAGGTGCGCATTGACGACAATGCCCTGCCGCGTCAGCCTGAACTGGAAGCAATGTGGGATAAATTAGAAGAAGATCCTACAGAAGTAGAAGCTAGTGAGCATAATCTGAATTTTGTCAAACTTGACGGTAATGTAGGTTGTATGGTTAATGGTGCAGGTTTGGCCATGGCCACCATGGATATAATAAAATTGGCTAACGGTGAACCTGCAAATTTCCTGGATGTGGGAGGAACGGCCAATGCAGAGACCGTTGAGGCCGGTTTTAACATAATATTGAAAGACGAAAATGTGAAAGCAATTCTGGTCAATATATTTGGTGGTATCGTTAGATGTGACAGAGTAGCCCAGGGCATCATTGATGCTTGTAAGAATATGGGAACTTTAAAGGTGCCAATCATTGTTCGTCTACAAGGCACCAATGCAGAACTCGCTAAGGAGCTGATCGATGATTCAGGGCTGGAGGTGTTATCGGCGATTGAACTAAGTGATGCTGCAGACCTTGTAGCTGAGGTAATGAAAAATTAAAGTGAAGAAATACAGACATTAGCACCTATAGAGCAGATATTTTAACGTTATAGGATTATTTTCAAAAAGATTTATGATCAGAGCCTTCCGAATTTGTCTATTGTTATTATTGTTCAGTCAGTTTGCCTGGAGTCAGTCAGCCACTGTACGAGGTTTCGTATATGATAAAGATAACGGCGAACCGCTCATCTTCATTAACGTTTTCCTTGAAGGAACAACAATTGGTGCGGTAACTGATGTTAATGGATATTACACTGTAACCAATATTCCGACGGGTACCTATGTTCTTATGGCAACTTATCTCGGGTATGATACCGCGAAAGTTGAGATCACGCTAAAGAAAAACCAGATCATAACAAGGAAATTGTTTATCGGAGAGTCCGCGATTGAACTTAGAATTGTAGATATAAACGCGGAGAGGCAAGAATCCAGAACGGAGATCAAGATTTCTACCACAAAGATCACACCTCGTGAGATAAAAAAGATCCCTTCCGTGGGAGGAGAAGCCGATCTCGCGCAATACCTTCAGGTGTTGCCTGGTATTGTTTTTACGGGCGAGCAAGGCGGACAGTTATATGTTCGGGGTGGGTCACCCATTCAAAACAAAATCCTCCTGGACGGAATGATTATTTATAGTCCGTTTCATTCTATAGGGTTGTTTTCCGTTTTTGAAACAGACATCATTAGAAATGTGGATGTTTACACCGGAGGGTTCAATGCAGAGCATGGTGGAAGGATTTCAGCTATTATCGACATCACGACCAAAGATGGAAATAAAAAAAGGATGGCAGGCAAATTTGCCACAAACCCATTCCTTTCAAAATTTTTACTCGAGGGGCCAATCCGGAAACTTACGAAAGATGGGGCCAGCTCGTCGTATATAATTACGGCAAAACAATCCTACCTGGACCAATCTTCAAAAGTTATTTACCCGTATATCGATTCAGCAGGTTTGCCATTCAGTTTCACGGATCTTTATGGTAAGCTCTCACTTCATGCAGACAATGGGAGTAAGGTGAACTTTTTTGGTTTCTCATTTAACGACCACGTCAACTTTGAGGGCGTTTCTAAACTTGACTGGAATTCAAGAGGGTTTGGAACTAATTACGTTCTAATCCCTCCCGGATCCTCCGTTTTAATGCAAGGAATTTTCGCGTTTTCGAACTACTTAGTCACGTTACAGGAAGCCGATGGTAAACCCAGGCTGAGCAGTATTAATAGTTTCGATTTGGGAATGAGCTTTACTTATTATAAACAAGATCAGGAGCTCAAATATGGAATTGATGTACTTGGGTACAGAACTGACTTCCAGTTTTTTAATCAATTAGGTATTAAAATAGAGCAGCAACAGAATACTACAGAGCTTGCCGGCTACCTGAAATATCGTAGAATTATTGATAAACTTATTATTGAACCCAGCCTTCGACTTCATTATTATGCTTCGTTAGAGAATTTCTCTCCTGAACCCCGAATTGGTTTGAAGTATAATGCCACAGAAAAGATGCGTCTTAAGTTTGCCGGTGGGTTATATTCTCAAAACCTCATTAGCGCGACCAGCGACCGGGATGTAGTGAATCTTTTTGTAGGTTTTCTCTCCGGTCCTGATTTTGATCTGGAAGATATCAATGGCGAGATCACCTTTCATAAACTTCAAAAATCAATACATGCAATAGGTGGTGTGGAATATGATCTTGGAAAGCACTTTGACCTCAACTTTGAATTCTACTATAAATATTATCCCCAATTGATCAATCTTAACAGGAATAAATTGTTTTTTACTGATCCTGATTTTGCTATAGAAACAGGTGTTGCCAAAGGGGCAGACTTATTATTAAAGTACGATCATAAGCAGGTATATTTTTGGTTCACTTATTCATTGGGTTACGTTACGAGGAACGACGGAAATATTATTTACCCACCACATTATGACAGAAGGCATAATATGAACTTAGTTACTTCTTACATATTTGGTGATGCCAAGACCTGGGAGATCAGCGCCAGGTGGAATTTTGGTTCCGGTTTTCCTTTCACCCAGACTCAGGCATTCTATGAGCTGATCGATTTTACTGATGGTATCAATACTGACCTGACAAATACGAACGGACAACTGGGAATCATATACGGCCAGTTGAACAATGGACGCCTACCCCACTACCACCGTTTAGATATTTCACTAAAAAAGACAGTGGCCATCACAATGAATTCGGAGTTGGAGATTACGGCAGGAGTCACCAATGCTTATAATCGGGAAAATATCTTTTATTTCGACAGGATTGAATACGAGCGCGTGAACCAGCTTCCCATATTACCGAGTCTTGGGCTAAACCTTACCTTCTAATTTTTTAGCTGTTAGAGTAGCTAAAGATGAGGCTTCCAATACTTATCTGACTTCTTTTCTAAAAAGATTAATCTGCAAGCTCATTGTATGGCCAATTTCCCAGTTGCTATAGTTTGATCTCTATCCGCAAATCTGTAGAAGTATAATCCAGATGGAAGATTGTCTCGATTAATCCTGAATTTGTTTGAACTGATATTTTCAATTCTTTTTACCTCTGTTCCCATAAGATTATACAAAGTAAGGGATAATTTTTTTCCGGTTTTATAACCCTCCAGAATTTCAATTGTTGTAAATGTGCTAAATGGATTGGGATAAATTTTAATTTTGTCTTTGTTATCTAAAGCCACTTCATTTATGTTAGTATCATCAGAATCTGGATAACAATATAGACTGTCACAAAGGCCAAGGCTGTCGAGTTTGATAAACCACACTTCCTGTGTATTGGTATTACCTGCTTCTCTATTTACTGATCCACAAATAATAAAACCTGAGTCTTGTGTTAATTCAAAATCATAGAAGTAATCGTTATAACCAGATTGATTATAACTGCGTGACCAAATACTATCACCTTTATTATTTATCTTCATTAACCACCCGTTTGTGATACCTTCACCAAGAAAGTAAAATCCACCCTTCATGATAAAAGTACTGTCTTTAAGCTGCAGAACTTGATCGAATCCTCCAAATATACTGTCACCATAAGTTTTTTCCCAATTTACGTTTCCACTGTCGTCTACACTCATAACCCAGCCTTTAGAGCCAGGTGAAGGTGTATCCTTCGAACCTACCAAAAGGTAATTACCGTCCAATGCAGGATAAATTCTACCTCCCCAGTCCTGTCCACTATTTCCATAAGTCTTCTGCCATAATTGTCCTCCTATGCTGTCAGTTTTTACTAAAAAGAAATCTCTGTCACCGGCTCCAAAACTGTATGAATATCCTGCGATTAAATATCCTTTATCTTTTGTCTGAACAAGAGAATAACTTGCATCATTGTTAGAACCGCCATAAACCTTATCCCACATTTTATTTCCCATACTGTCTAATTTGGCTAAATATACTTTAGGGGGTGTGATACTGCTTGCTTTCCACCAGCCTGCCACTGCATAACCCTTGTCTTCAGTCTTGATTAACTGAACACCGGTGGTCCTTCCGGTAAAAAAACCAAATGAATTCGACCATAAGATATTCGCACTAGTGTCCATTTTGGTAATGCGACAACGCTTACTGTCTAGCAGGCTTTTATTATAAGTTGTTTCCAAAATAATTAAGTTGTTATCATCGGTCCATTGCATATCCCCCCCAGAATAATAATATCTGTAAGTTGTATCAGGAATTCCAAACTCCTTTAGCCAAATGGTGTCACCATATTGATCCGTTTTCATTATCCATCTATAATCCTTATCCAAAAATGGATCCCATGAAGCGCCAATAAGAAAATAACCTTCACCAGGGATCTCCAGCACAGTTCCGCCTAAGTCTATAAGGCCATTGTAGTCATAAATCTTATTGAAATAGGTGGTTTGGCCAATAACCGCCATATCGACCAAGAAATAGCTGATCAAGATAAATATAATGGTTCTTTTTACCATCTTAAGGATTTGTTAATAAGATATCTTTTGAAAAATTCTTATGCTTACTTAATTATCGAAACTTTTCCTTCTCCTCTGGCTATACCATCAGCAAATAATTTATAGAAATAAATTCCATTATTCAGATTTTCAGTATTTATTCGAATATGATCACTTTCATAATTAAATTTAAATTCTTCTATTATTTCTCCTAATAAGTCGTAAAGCATAAATCGTCCCTGAAGAAACTTTTCAGAACTATAGAATTCAAAAGTAAATGATTCAGATGTTGGATTGGGGTAAACTCTGAAAGTAAAGTCATAATAATTATTTATTATTGATTCTTCTGGTTCATTACCCTTTTTACTAGAAGTATCAATAGGAAGAGTTTCAGGTGTTCTAATGAATGTTTCTTCGAATGCCAGGCTCAGTACCGACTCTGCATGGGCTGAAATCATCGTTTGTGTGCTCGCTACCTCACGAACTATTTGTTCCGTAGCAGAATCAATTTCATAAAGTTCATTTCCTAGTTCACAAAAAGCTACAAGTGTATCCCACAACTTATGATATTGTTGATCTTCATATGTAACGCTGGGAATTTCACCTAATTTTGCCCAACATTTAGAATATTCTTTGTCATCCAAATAAGCTGGTACCAATATTTTTTTTGCCTCCACCGTACTTACTAAAGTGTCGAGTACCGATTTGGCCTCCTCTCTTTCATCAGTAGCTAGAAGCAAACGCATCAAATCATTAATTAGTAGTTGTTTCTTAATTGGGTCAGTCTCCTGGTCAATTTTTTGATACAATTGAGCCTTAGTAAATGGACCCGCTGAAAGCGCGCAAACTTCAGAGAACCCAAGGAAACATCTTGTAAAATTTACCGAACTGCTTACACATGTAGGATCAGCGGGGAAGGGATCATCATCATTTTGATAATAATCAAATTGCACGTTAGAAGAATAAATATGAGTTATACTTTGCGAACAGGTTACTTTAAAGGCATTTTTCGGCCGATCAGTAGAAAACACTAAACAGTCATTTCCGTGATCAGCTAAAGTACCACCAGAAACTGCAATACCATAAGTGAATTGATCAAAGACATTGCAGATAATTTGCAATCCATCATTGTTTTTTTCTGTTTGTACGCTTACGATAGGACCATTTATATTATTATCTGTTATTTCTCCGCCAATAGAAGTCGAATTTCTTGAAATAATTCCACGCCTTCTTAGATTTGGATCAGAACTAATACCATTATCCAAAACCTTAAAACCTTGAGTATCATAGAAGTACATTCCAATTCCACCTGGTTGAATATTTGAAATCTTATTTTTAGTAATATCATCAAAAGTACTACCACTGGCTACTATTCCAAAATCAAGTCCGTTGAAATCACTCCATTCAAGTAAAGTCGGATTTAAGCCACCGGTGGAATAAGCATCTATACCAATGTGTAAGTCTGTAAAATCATTAGTCACAAATACAGAATCATTTATGTCAAATCCTGTAAACGCGCCCTTTACTAAAGAATATTCAGAGTTGGTACTATAAATTCCCGTTCCTTTATAAAGAGCTGCAAAATTGCCTGTATTCTTAAATATGCATTCCTTAAATGTAATATCATCGCGCCTAGCTCGGAGAGTTACAAATTCTGTCGTGCCTTGAATATTATCATATTTAATTTGATCCCTCAAAGCACCGGTACATTCAAAAGTACAACCTGTAAGATAACTGTCGGGATCAGAACCATGAGCAGGGTTTCCGAAAGCAAAGTACACTTGTTTACGATTTTGGAAGAAGTAAGCATCATCCGCTTGTAAAGTGCCACCTATATTTTTAGACACAGTTGGATATCCTTCGCTATCATAATTAAACGCTCCTAACAGAACACCAATATGAGCATGTTCAACTCTAGCATTATTCTTCATAATTATGTTTCCTTGCTTGCCTAGCATACCAGAAGTAATTGTCTGTAACCCTAATACTTGTACCCCGTCCCACATGCCATTGCAAGCGCTAATTCCTGTTAGAGTGCAATTGTCTAAGATTAAATTACCGCCACCAATTGAAGTCATATCTATACCTCGGCTAACTTTAATATTGGTAGGGGCAACTGAATAATTTGGATAATCCTGTGTTTGTCTGGTATCTGCAAATTCAACGGTCACATCTTTGATTGTAAATGTTACGTCTGACGCAACAACAATTTGACCTTTTACTTTGATCGTCGTCGTTGCAAAAGTAAAAGGATCCCACGTAATACTTGTACTAATGGTTATTCCATTATTGATATCATAGGTTTGTGATGGTTGGCAATCGCTGTGGAGCTTAATCGCAAGATAGTTTTCACCATCCTTATCATTATTGCCGCCAAGAATAAACCCACCGTCCGTGGCTATGTCTAAACCGAAGATACAGTTTTCAGTCTGAGTGCTTTCAGCTAAAAAAAGGCGATCCCACTCTTTACTACCGGATGAACCTTGGTCACTCCATTTTGAAATATATGTTTTCAAAATATTATCCGTTCCAATAACATCAACTTTTGTACTCACCTGTATGAAATCACCATTACCGTCAACTCTAATAGGTAAATTTTCAGCAATGCCTTCAAAATGCTCAATGTTTTCAGCCCATTCCAACTCACCGTTGCTACCTAGTATTTTGATAAGTACACCATCAAACTCATGATATTCCAGCGCTGATTTAAAGGGTTCATCCACGCAATATGGGCTCGAACTGCAAGCATAATAATCAAATGCCGCGCTAATTACAAAATCACCTCCATTTGTGATCTGCTGAATATCGAAACCCCTTTCATCATTATTTTCATTGGGACTTCCTGTACAGTTTGTGCAATAAGTAATATCACCAGGATCATCTGTATAACTTTTTGATAAACCATTAAGTGCCTTTAAAGTACCCAACTCGTCATCCCAAAAACGATTTGTCCAATTAGGAAGTCCAAATTTATTTGTATTTATCACCACAACATCGTGGTCGAGTGTTGAAACATTAATCGTATACAACCCAACAATAATAAAACCGGTATGAACTGGAGTTGCGTTGTAAGTTAAGCGAACTTTCCAAAGCTTTTCATGAACTTTACTGTCCACAGGTCCTCCATCATATGTTTTTACTCCATTTGTTCCGAATGCTACTAGTGTCGAATAAGTAGCCGTCAATCTCACTAAAAGTAATTTATCTGTGCCTGTCGTCAAACTTGTATTTCCACCAATAATAACTCCATCATATGCACCCGCATTCGTATAAACCGCTTGAATTGACCGGCCTCGTGCATGATGGTTTATATCGATATAATCATAGTTTGATGTTGAGTTTCCTGCAGTTCCCAACAGAATTTTTTCTATTAAGTTACCATTGGACTTATCAACTTTTGCAAGAAAAATCACTCTATTATTAAGTGCATCGCGTTTTTCGCCTATCGCAATATATGCATTGTCGGCTTCAATAACTTCTTGAAAATTACCTTCTTTTGAAGCATCGCCCAAGTTATAATATTGTTCCCAAACCAGGTTTCCATGTGCATCAATTTTTGCTAAGGAACACTGTTTGGGGCTGGTAGAAGTTGCTTGGGTAAATCCACAGCCAATGTAACCCCCATCTGAAGTTTTAGTAATGTTATAGAACCAATCTGCCCCATCAGCAGCTGTACTCAACGAACTCTTTTGATTTGAAAACCATTGCTTATAAACAGGTTCTTGTGCGTGGGAAAAAGTTGAGATAAACAATAAAAATAAAATAATAGCTATACTGCTACAGCCTTTAATACCAAACGTCTTGGCTGGTAAATTATTAAAAAAGTGAATTTTACTAGGGTATGAAGAGCTGAGAGTTTTCATGAGAAAAGATTTATTTGATGAACTAATTTATTTAAATAAGCAGCAGGTTTAATTTGTTAAAAACACTATACAAATATAAGTAATATATTTTTCAATGACCCATTTCAGATTATTCAAATTAAGAAGAAGTTACAGATTCAAAATAACCACCATTCCTTTGGCTATCGGTAGTCATATATTGCACAGAACGTGAGTTCCCGAAGGATATTGTCATTATAGTATATATAAACGAAAATCCTAAAATGACAATGGTGTTTTTATAGAAATGGAAGATTGAATTGACCGGGAAAAGATGGATATTTAGGTTTATCGTAGTTTATTTTCGATTGAATATTTCTAATTTATTACTCATTCCTTCGATCATTTCACTTGGCGGTTTCAAATACAACAAGTATCAAAAAAGCCCAAAGGAATTACTCTTCGGGCTTTGAAATTGGTACCTTTACTTTGGTTAATGTTATTTTCAGCTACTAGAGTAATGTCTTTCGCCAAAAATGAGGCTGCCAATTCTCACCATGGTACTTCCCTCTTCAATTGCAACAATATAATCTCCGGACATACCGATTGAAAGCTGCCTGAATTGTTCGTCATTGCTAAAAAATTCCCGACGGATATTCTGAAACAGGTTGTTCAGGTCTTCAAATTCTCTTCTTACAATTCCTTCATCGGAAGCGAAGCTGGCCATTCCCATCAGACCTATGATCCGCACGTGCTTCAGAGCCTTGTACTCTTCGGAAAGTAGCAGCGTAAGAAGCGCTTCTTTTGAAAACCCCGATTTGGTATCCTCTGCAGCTATCTTCACTTGTAAAAGGCAATCAATTACCCGATCATTTTCGTAAGCCTGGTTATCAATAACATTGAGTAGTTTAAAACTAGTAACAGAATGAATTAAAGAAATAAATGGAGCAATATGCTTTACCTTATTGGATTGAAGGTTCCCGATCATATGCCATTGAATATCTTCCGGAAGTTCGGCTTGCTTCCCGACCATTTCCTGAACCTTGTTTTCGCCAAATATCTTATGCCCCCTATTGTAGATTTGCATTATCTCTTCGTTAGATTTTGTCTTGGATACCGCAATCAATTTTACTCCCCGGGAAGAGAACTCACTCAGTAGATTTTGGAAATCTTCTTGGCCTATCATTTTACAAAATTATAAATTCTATGAGTATTCATGCGTATTGGATAAGGCAAAAGTATAACTGGTTCGATTTTATCTAGTTATCTTTACACCATGTGGTTTAGATTTACAGCCCTGCTTTTGATAATTGCAGCTTGCGGAACAAATAATACCAAAGACACCCATGTTAATTTATTACCGGAAGATCAAATGATTTCATTGTTGGTCGATATTCATATTGCAGAATCTGCGGTTCAGACCTTCAAGCTAAATTCCGATTCTGCCAAGACTTACCTGCGAACTTATTACCGGCAGATCTTCGAAATACATCAGATAGATCCGGATGATTTCTTTAAGAGTTTCGATTATTACGAATCAAATCCAAAACAATTTGAAAAGCTCTACGAACAGGTAATGGTTGAAATGAGTAAAAAGGAAGCTTTACTCAACCAGAAAGAGGATCATTAATTATTTCGAGATAATGATTGGTGGTGTTTGAATCACGTTACTTCTCCTCCCTGCCCGGTCTTCAATATATAAATCGAATATTACTGTATCAGGGGAATTAACGACCACTAAGGATGTAAGCGTTATTAATATTTGGCCTGAAATGTCTTTGTATTTGGACTTGGGAGTTAAATAAGGTAAGCGATAGTATCGTGTACATGTTCCTGCTATTCTCGGATCGACTATAAATGCATTAGCTGCTACTACATCTATATTACTCATACCGCTGGTGTCAAATCCTGATTTTACCGATCCCAAAACGCATCCAAACTCATTTACAAACTGAAGATTTGTAGTGTCATCCTCTTTATTCACCCCCAGATCTCCATCACCATCTTCAAAGTAAATGGTGATTACAAGAGAATCACCCGGCATGGTCAGGCTTGTTGAATTTAATGCTTCCAACCTGATGAATGGTACGTCGTCATAATCGGGAGGAGGGACGCAGCCTGCCATGATCAATATTGCTGCAAACAGAGTGAATAAAAAGCCTAGTTTTATGCGCATTTTGGCTATTTTAACTTAATAACAGTAAAATCAATAGAATTAGTATTGATCAACCAATTCTTTATGAACCCGGTAAGAGTTAGTGAAAATACAAAATTAAGCGAAATCGAGATCAGTTTGAACTCATTCAAATTAAAATTGGTAACAAATAGCAACCAATCCTTTGATGAGCTCGCGCTAGAAATTTTTCACCTACAGTCAAGATATAATAAAGTGTATAGAGAATATCTAAGCCTGATGAATATTGAACCGGACAATATTAGTGAATTAAATGAGATTCCATATCTGCCCATTCAATTATTCAAGTCTCACGCGGTACAAACATCGAAACGGGATATTGAAAAGATATTCATAAGCAGCGGGACCTCAGGTTCTGAAAAAAGCAAGCATTATATATGCGATCTCGATCTGTACGAGACGAATTTAATTCGATGTTTTAGACAGTTTTATAACGATCCGGGTGAGTATATATTTATTGCATATCTCCCTGGTTATCAGGAGAATAGACAATCGTCCTTAATCTATATGGTCAATTGTTTGATGAACCATGGAAAAAACAAAGAGCTCTATTCAAATTTTAATTTAAACAACTTTTACGCGGAAAATGAAAACGCATTTGCTTCGAAGATTGATGAATTAAAATCCACAGGGAACAAGCTCTTTATTGTAGGCGTATCCTTTGCCTTAAAATCTTTTGCTGAAAATAATGTTTGTCCGTTGAAAGATTCCATTATAATGGAAACAGGTGGCATGAAGGGAACACAGGCAGAAATTACGCGTATTGGGTTACATGATATCTTGAAAACCTGCTTTAAGGTAAACGCCATTCATTCGGAGTATGGAATGACTGAACTGCTTTCACAAATGTACTCTACTTCAAATGGACGGTTTTATTGTCCTGATACGTTAAGAGTACGCTTGAGAGACATCAATGATCCATTGCAGGTTTATAGTGATGATGAGCTTAAGGGTAAAACAGGGCCATTAAATATTATTGACCTGGCAAACATGTATTCATGTTCTTTTATTGCCACAGACGATTTGGGAAAGATCAATGATGACAATAGTTTTGAGGTTTTAGGCAGGGTTGATCATTCAGACATTCGTGGATGCAACCTGATGTATGTAGAATGATCTTCCGAGTTAATTCGTATGTTGCGGCACTAAATTTGAAGTAGTCTTATGATGCTTAGAATACCACTCATCCGGTTATGGATCATTTGCTTTGGTTCGATCCTGATCAATTCATTCTTCAATCCGGTTACTGCTCAGAATCTCGGCGTGTATGAGGACCGTAGAGACTACTTTTTTGCATTTGATGATGGCGAGATCATTCAATTAGAGTTTTTAAAAGTGCAGTCTTTTAAGGTAAGTGATCGCTATATTGCTTATGTAACCAACAAGAGTGAATTCAAAATATATTACGACGGAAGCATTATTAAATTAGAAGACAGAGCACCCTCTTCTTATTTTGTCACGGATAATTTTTTATTCTATATTATATCGGGCTACCTGCGAGTGTTTGATGGCAGGCAACCAAGGACAATCGCCATATGGGTTAAACCCCCGTTTGCTTACAGCGATACTATTATTGCCTTTACGGATCAGTATGATTATTTCAGCGTGTTCGACGGCAGGAAAGTGGAAACCCTGGATACGTGGAAAGCCAAATCGGTGAGGGGTGGAAGAAATATAATTGCATATGTCGACAATAGCAACCAGTTCAAGGCATATTACCATGGAGAGACTTACGACCTTGAGCCATTTAATCCGATCAAATACAGGACCGGAAAAAATATAATTGCATACGTAAACGAGTTCAACCAATTTATAATTTTTGATAGAGGTGAGATTTACGAGATTGAGAGTTTGCGGCCTAAATCGTTTAAGGTCGGTGACGATATGGTCGCTTATGTAGATAACAGTGGCTATTTCAAGCTGTACGAAAATGGAGCTGTAACCGAAATTTCACCTATACAACCGGAAGCATATCGATTTAAAGATAAAATCCTGGTGTTCACCGAACCTGCCGGTTTTTTTAAAGTGCACTATCAGGACCAAACATATGAACTCGAAAATTATACTCCAAGTATGTATGAATTTGATAACGATTTGGTGGCCTATCTTGACGTGATGGGTCATTTAAAGGCATTCTATAAAGGCAAGATAATGAAGGTATCAAATGAAAAGATCAATTTCTTCTACGTGTATGGTAACGTATTGGTATTCAATATTGGAAACAATCTTACCAGGATCTTTCATAACGGACAGGTGCAGTAAGATCTCAATGGTTGAGCGGATTAGAATACACTACTCCGTTCCCGAATAAACTTCCTCGCCATCGATACAAGTAGACAAGACGATTACTTTAGGCACATCGGAAATCTCTATTTCCATAATATCTTCAGAAAGAACCACAAAATCTGCGAACTTCCCCGTTTCAATACTGCCTTTTTCAGATTCTTCAAAGTTTGCATAAGCAGCCCAAATGGTCATAGCCCGCAAGGCAGTTACCCGCGTTAGTGCATTTTCCATTTGGAACCCATCTTCAGGGTATCCCTCCAAGTCTTTTCTTGCAACCGCCGCATAAAATCCATACAAAGGGTTAACATCTTCTACCGGAAAATCGCTTCCTGACACGATAGTCGCTCCCGTTAGCTGTATAGCCCTGTATGCATAAGCGCCCTTTATCCGCGACGAGCCAAGGCGTTCATCGGCCCAGTACATATCTGAAGTGGCATGAGTCGGTTGAATCGAGCCAATAATTCTGTAGGTATTAAATAGATGAAGATCATTTTTATTGACTACCTGGGCATGTTCAATCCTCCATCTCTCATCATTTCCTTCAGCAAGAATATCTGCATAAATATTCAGCATCAACCGGTTGGCAGAATCGCCAATGCAATGCGTGTTGACCTGAAAACCCATCTCCTGTATCTCTTTGGTTTTATTCTTCAGATATTCCGGACTATTGACTAAAAATCCGGTATGATCTTCCATATCTGAATAAGGCTTGATTAGTTTAGCGCCTCTCGAGCCTAACGCTCCATCTGCATAGAGTTTTACCGATCGAACACTCAACCGATCCGTTTTGTAGATTCCATTTTTTTTGTAACGTTCCAGGTTTTTGTCTTCGGGATTGAGCATAGCATAGACGCGGATCTTTAGCTTATCTTCTTTCTGCAATTTATCAATGATATCAATGATTCTCACATCCAGTCCGGCATCATCAACCGTAGTGAGACCGACCATGAGACATTCCATTTGCGCCTGCATCAACATATCTATGATCGCCTCCGGTTCCAGCTCCGGAATAACATTTGTAACAAGGTCCATTGCATTATCTATCAGTATACCTGTACACAGACCATCCAATACTTCTACTTTGCCGCCTTCCACATATGTTTCCGGTGTGATTCCAGCCAGATCGAGTGCTTTCTGATTGACTATTGCCGCATGTCCGTCTATCCGTTTTATAAATACCGGGTTATCGGGGAAATAGGAATCCAGTTCAGTCTTATTCGGGTATGTCTGTTCGGTCCAATCATTTTGATCCCAGCCTCTACCCTGGATCCAGTACGAATAATTCTCTTCATGGTGAGCTATAATCCATTCCAATACTTCTTCATAAGACCGGGTACCCACCAGGTTCACTCGGGAAAGCGTAACGCCTAAACCATACAGATGGCAATGCGCATCGATCAGGCCGGGATAGACAGGCTTCCCTTGCAGGTCTATATTATTTTTTGAGCTGTATTTTTTAAGAATAGATTTGGCAGAACCAACGGCAACAAACCTTCCGTCATTGACTGCAAAAGCATCTGCCATTGAAAATTCTTCGTCAACGGTATAAATTCTTGCATTATGAATGATCAGATCTACTTCCTCGTTTTCAGTACAACCAATAAATACCAATAAAATTGATAAAATTAACAGGCATCTCATGTTCTTAGTCACTCCTTAATATCTCTGAGTGAGAATACGACTTCATCAAATTGTTCTGGTTGGTCGATGATCCTCATGAATTTTTTAGCGATGGATTCGGGGTCGGCTAAATTCCCATTTTCTTTATAGTCAATAAAGTTCTGAACCCTGCTAAAATTTGACTTATCCACTGTCCTTATCTCCTCCTGCATTTCCGTATCGACGATCCCCGGCGCGATAGAGAACACCTTAAAGGGTTGGTCAAGCGATGCAATTGATTGCTCTAATTCTACTACCCTGCTGAAAATATCCAAGCCTGCTTTTGATGAGCAGTACACGCTCCAACCATCGCTTGGATTGTTCGCAGCCCCTGAGCCTACATTGATGATCAATTTTACAGCGTTCAATTCGCGATACCGTTGAATGAACTTATTCATTAAGATAGCCGGAGCGATCAGATTAAGAGAAAAAGCTTCAATTAGATTTTTCTCATCCAGCCCTCCCGCATATCGTACCTGGCCCAAGGTTCCGGAATTATTTACGAGAATTATTTTATCAGCATCTGAATGATCCTGAAATTCATACGCTTGTACTTTTTCAAGATCGGCTAGATCTATCACATCATGTTTATAATTTTCGTGTTCAATTCCCTGCCTTCTCGAAATTCCGGTGACATGATTATCCGTAGACTTTAATGCAAGTTCAGCTAAAGCCTTTCCTATTCCACTACTTGTTCCTGTGATGTAATACTGATTCATAAGTCGAGTTGGATTATTGATCCGATAATGATCTTGCTTTGTTTTCGGAATAATTGATGATGGATGCCACAGTTGCATCTCCGGTAACGTTAACTGCGGTGCGAACCATATCCAGCGGGCGGTCCAAGGCATAGATTAATGCCAACCCGGCGGGGTCTATTCCCAGTGAACTAAGTACAATTATTAGCATGACCGTACCCGCGCCGGGGACCGCGGCAG
>JACZTA010000295.1 GCA_022573915.1 Bacteroidota bacterium
ATATCCTAATCCTGCAAATGAGAAATTCAGTATCATTTTACCTATAAGTGGAGAAGACTTAACTATCGAAATTACTGACGTTCTGGGTAAAATCGTTTATATAGAACATTTGTTAAGTAACGGCGAAATTGAAAAACATATTAATATGGGTAGTTCAAAAGGTTTTTATTTTATAAAAGTCTACAATTCAAAGTATAATTTTATCGGGCGAATAATGCTTAACTAATACTCTAACATGGAAGGTGCTTACTCAATAGAATTTAGTAAAGGCATAAGAAAAGCCCCAAGGACTTATCCTTCAGGCTTTGTAATCGGATTCTTAACCTTACTTAGGATGATTTGTCCAGACAAGAGGTGTACCTTAATTCGATCACCCATGTTAAAATCGTACTTTTGTATATACTTATCTCAAATCCTGATAAAAGAATTTATAGAGGTATTTAAAGAGCAGTAGTTAGAAGTTATTCATCGTATAAATTTACGATCCCACCTGACAAAAATAAAGCTCAACCACCGATCGCTCCAGAACCAACGGACAAAATTATATAAGAGCAGTTAAAGATTTAAATTTGAACAACTATAAGGAAAGCAAGTAACTTAGCGATGCTATTCAATCATTTTGTTATACTCCGGAAGCTCATCCAGGAATTCATAGGAATGATTTGAGTAATCTATCTCGCAGCAATAGGTGATTTCTCCATTTGTTACCAACAGGTATTTGACTTGCAACGACATATTATAACGGGCTACCTGATCGAATGTGTCCTGGCTTATTTTAACTCTACCCTCTTTACACTCTGCTATCAGCACGGGTAAACCGGTTTTTCCATACACCACCACGTCGCATCGCTTCGACATGCCGTTCAGCTCTACGGTCATTTCAATGGCGATAAGGGATTTGGGCACACCTTTTTTTTCGATCAGGTAATGTATCAGGTGCTGCCTGACGTGTTCTTCAGGAGTATACCGGACATATTTCTTCCGGATGATATCGAATACATGTTCTTTCTCATCGATCCATTTTCGTTTTAGGAGTCCGGTTGTTTCTTCTTTACCCATGTATGTTAATTTCTACAATTAATTTATTTATAAATTTACGTAATGAAATCAAAAAAGGAGATTGTAAATAATTGGCTGCCAAGATATACAGGGACAAAACTGTCTGAATTTGGTAAGTATATTATCCTGGTCAATTTTAATCAGTATCTCGAGTTGTTTGCAAAGTGGAACAAAGCAGAGATAAAGGGTAAGGATAAACCCATGCCCACTGTTACCAAGGATGGCATCACACTAATCAATTTTGGAATGGGAAGTGCCAATGCTGCAACCATCATAGACCTTTTATCCGCTATAAAGCCTAAGGCTTGTTTGTTTATTGGCAAATGTGGTGGATTAAAAAAGAAAAATAAGATCGGAGATCTGATCCTGCCCATTGCTGCCATACGTGGAGAAGGAACCTCTAATGACTATTTCCCACCTGAGGTACCCGCCCTGCCCGCATTTGCAATGCAAAAAGCGGTCTCTACCACCATACGTGATTTCAAAAAGGATTATTGGACAGGAACGGTATACAGTACGAATCGCAGGGTGTGGGAATATGATGAAGGGTTTAAAAAATATCTTAGGGAGTTGCGATGCATGGGCATAGACATGGAAACTGCCACTATCTTTATAACTGCCTTTAAAAACGAGATCTCGGCCGGGGCATTATTATTGGTGTCTGACCAACCCATGATACCTGAAGGTGTAAAAACAACCAAGAGTGATAAAAAAGTGAGCAAAAAGTTTGTCGAAATGCAATTGAAGATAGCGATTGAAGCACTGCAGCATTTAATGAATAAAGGAGATACTGTTAAACATTTGAGATTTTAATGGAGATAAAGACATCCTGAAAGTGAATTATTCAGAAATCATTCAAAACATAAGAAGCAAGAGCTACCATCCTGTTTATTTTGTATATGGTGAAGAATCCTATTATATAGACCGCATAGCAGAAGAATTCGAGAAAGGAATATTAGAGGAGGCGCAGAAAGAATTTAACCTCTCGATCTTTTATGGAGGAGAGGTGGCTATAGATTTGCTAATAACCTCTTTGAGACGATTCCCTATGGCCGCAGAACACCAGGTTGTGATACTCAAGGAAGCCCAAAGAATGATAAATTTTGAAAAGCTGAGTGTGTATCTCGAAAATCCACAACCGTCTACCCTGTTTCTGATTTGTTATAAAGCCAAGAGCCCCGACAAGAGAAAGACCTTTACCAAGTTGTTGCTTGATAAATCAATACACTGTGACTCACCAAAACTATATGAGAACCAGATTCCGGCATGGATTAACAATTATCTTGGTGAAAAGGAATTTCAGATCAAACCGGCTGCTTGCGCTTTATTGACAGAGTATCTTGGAAATGACCTCATGAAGATTACCAATGAGCTGGGGAAGCTCATCATTAATATCGAAAAAGGCTCGACGATCACGGAGGAATTGATTGAGAAATATATTGGGATAAGCAGGGATTATAATGTTTTTGAGCTGCATAATGCGTTAGGCGCGCGTGACCATAATAAAGCCTTCAGGATCGTGAATTATTTCAGCGCCAATCCGAAAGCCGGTCCTTTTGTGCTAACCATAGGTGCCATGTACGCATACTTCAGTAAGATCTTTAATTTCCATCACCTGCAGGATCGTTCACCTCGTTCTATAGCCCAGAAGCTTGGCGTCAATCCTTATTTTGTGAAAGATTATGAGCGGGGTGCGGCGAACTATCCTTTGGAAAAGACAAAGGAGGTCATGCGGTTATTGAGTCAGTATGACTTGAAGTCAAAGGGCGTAAATAATGCCAGCGTAAACGATGGAGAGCTGCTTAAGGAAATGGTATATAAGATCTTGAACTGATCAATGATGATGCCTGCCGGGGCCCTCTGCGACAAGCATTAAGATGCCCATAAGAACAATTTTATTTTAACCGGTTAACTTGAGTTGGAACCTTGTACCTATAGGTCATATTCGTATTCTTCGACGGCTCCTTCTTCGTAGGCATCTTCCTCCTCATCTTGTGTATGAAAAAGATACCCAAAGGTTATTTCGCCTTCTTCAAAAGATATTGCCGCCGCGAACTCCTCGATTGACTCACCAAAATAATAAGTGTCTTCCTCATCACTTTCCAGTAAGTTCAGCCCAGTGTCAAGTAGCATATTTTTCAATACTTCAACTATTTCCATGTACCTCGGTACGGCTCTGCCTTTCAGGTTAAGTGTATAAACAATAATATTTACGTGAGCATCGCTACTAACTACATCATCGTAGCTATATTCATCCCAAATCATCAAGTTCTGTTTAAATATTACGGTAAGGTTGAAGGAACACAGGCTGTTCACTACTGAGTCTTCAATAAGCTCCAGGGTGCGGTTATATGTATTATCTGATACTTCCTCATCTATAACGTTATATTTCTTTATGATGTCGCCAAGGGTTGTAGTTTCATTGAATCCGTTGATTTCCTCGGCGCTCAGTGACTGAACCACTCTTCCAAGAATTTGCGTAATGTTTACAAATTGCGATTCCACGGTTTCATCGAAATCAAAGGCAAATCCATAACGGTATAAATCAGCAATAGTTGCTTCAACGTTGGCTACTTCATTTTTATTGATTTGTAATCCTTTCTTATCAATAAAAATGAAATATTTTCCATCCTTAACGATAGCATTGCCCTCTACGAAAGGTGCACCCATATCATTGAATTCCGGAACAATCACCTTATCTCCCTCCTGGTTAATAAAACCGTATTCTCCATCTTGTAAAATAGCCGCAAGACCATTAAAGAACACAACCGGACGGTCATATTTCGCGCGAAGAATTTTTTCTCCATTTTTATCAATTAATCCCCAGGTACCGTCATCTACTTGAAAAGAAGCATAACCATTAATGAAATTGGTAACCCGGGTGCGATCATCTTTAGCTTTGATCTTTTTTTCGCCCTCCTTATTGATAAAGCCCCAGCCGTGACCATCATAGAACGCTGCCAATCCCTCCGAAAAAGATGAAAGCTCTTC
>JACZTA010000296.1 GCA_022573915.1 Bacteroidota bacterium
ATCATTTTGTAGTAGTTCATTAGCCAATCCATATGCTTTAAGATTGAAAGGGGAAATAATGGATTGATTGTCATTGTCCATTGCAATCACATAAGAGCCCATTGGGATGGTTTCTATATTAGCAGCCGGACTTGGGAGATCGGGACCCTGGCCTTTTACATTCAGACACAGAGCCAGATAAAGGGATAGTGTAAGAAAACCAATTTTCCCCAGAATAGAAAAGAAGGTATGATTTGCTGATAAGAAACAACTCCTACACTTCATAGTATTTTCAAGCTTAATCCTCATATAGGTTTAAGGACTTAATTAAATCGAAAAAGCAATGAAAAAATAAAGAGTAGATGTGTCTGGTTCTTAGCTGTAGTTTTTAAGGCGAGCCTACCTATATATTATACGTACGAAAGCGCAAATAGTTACATATCAACGAGTTATAATTAAATAGTAAAAGATATTGAGGCAAATGAGATAAAAATGAGTTTTTCATAAAGGGCAAAAAAACTGTTGTTAAAATAGTGTTGTTTTTATGTATAAGAAATATAGATTTGAAGCATTGAAAACAGTATACGGCATATAAATATTTTGGTTACGTCGTTTATCAAATAAATAACTTAAAAACCCGATTTTAATAGTTGAATAATATTTCTTCTTTTTGCAGTCAATTATTTTGTCATTTATGAGAAGCAAAATACTTATCGTTGCGGGTGCCAGACCGAACTTTATAAAGATCACCCAGTTTGGAAAGGAGCTTGGTAAGTATCCTGATCAATTCGAGTATAGGATATTTCATACCGGCCAGCATTATGATGTGAATATGTCAGATGTTTTCTTTGAACAATTCGAATTAAAGAAACCTGACTATTTTCTGGAAATTAAAGAACAAACACCCACACAACAGATCGGACGCATTATGACTGGATTGGAGGAGATACTGATCAAATACCGGCCCGACCTGGTGATGGTTGTGGGAGATATAAATTCTACTATGGCAGCTTCCATAACTGCTAACCGACTGGGTATTAAAATTGCTCATCTTGAGAGTGGTTTGAGAAGTTTTGACAGGAGTATGCCCGAAGAGATCAATCGTATCATCACAGATATTATCGCCGATATCTATTTTGTAACGGAAGAGGCGGGAAAAGTTAACCTGATCAGAGAAGGCAGAAGCACAGAGCAAATATTTTTTGTGGGAAATACAATGATCGATACACTGGTGGCATTTGAAGGACAAATCAATGCGTCCCGGATATTAACTGAATTGAATATTAATAATGACCCATACATCCTGATGACCATTCACCGCCCCTCGAATGTAGATTCTAAGGATAGTCTGACCAAAGTTCTTGATCTGATCGATTCGGTGTCCACTGATCAGAGAGTTGTCTTTCCGGTGCATCCCCGCACACTTGGCAGATTTACTGAGTTTGGCCTGCAATCCAGAGTAGAACATAATAAGAACCTTGTTACTTCAGCACCCTTGGCATATTTCGATTTTCAAAAACTAATATCTTCGTGCCAGTTAGTGATCACCGACAGTGGTGGTATTCAGGAAGAAACTACTTTCAGACAAATCCCGTGCTTGACGCTCAGAGAAAATACCGAACGTCCTTCAACCACGGAGATCGGTACCAACACTCTAATCAGTTTTGATCTCCAAATTGTAAAAGAAAAGATCAGGGAAATTAAGTCCGGTGAATATAAAAAAGGCGCTATTCCGGAATTATGGGATGGAAAGGCGACAGAAAGAATTGTTAAGATATTGAGCGAGATCTCGTAGATGGACAAGTTAATATTCATAATTGGCGTTGGGCGATCAGGGACTACCCTGATACAAAGTATGTTGAACGCACATCCGGAAGTAGCTTGTCCGCCTGAATCCCATTTCCTTAAGAATTATCTCGTTCCACAGATGCAAAACAAACTTCTCTATCCGGGAGAAAAGCTCATCGATAAACTTAAGTCTGATGAAGGCATTGCTCGTTTGGGTTTAGATTTGGATTCCATCATAGCCCACTCTGACGTAAACAGTCCGGAATTTCTAAGAACCTTCTTTCTTGATATACTGGGAAAGTACGGGGCAGAGAGAAACAAGCTACATCTCGGCGAGAAGGATCCTTTAAATACGGGTTACTTACCGTTTATAAAAAAAGCGTTTCCGGATTCTTACATCGTTCATATAATAAGAGACCCAAGGGATGTGATCCTGTCGCGCATAAAGACCAACTGGGGTGGAAAAAATCCTTTTGTCGTGCATTTAGCCGAGTATAAGTATTATATGGATAAGGTATTGAGCGAAGGGACTACGCTCTTTGGAAATAATTATTCAGAGTTATATTATGAGGACCTTATTGAAAAAACAGAAGGAACGTTGAAGGAGGTTTGCAAGAACCTGGGCTTGAATTTCGAGCCCGCGATGTTGGAGTTTCACAAGCAAGCCGCTGAGTTAGTTACTGAGGGTGAAATGAGATGGAAGGAGAATGTTCTCAAACCGGTTATTAAAACTAATAAGCAGAAATGGAGAACCGGGTTATCTCCTGCTCAGGTGAGAAGGATTGAAGCCGGTATTCCGGGATTATTTAATAAACTGAACTATGACTTCGACAGCAAACCATCTTTCGCCAGATCATTGTACGGCATATTTTTTAATTTACTTTACTCCGGTTACAAAATGAGAAAAGGAAGCAATGGCTAAGCTAAAGCTAATTCTCACTGCGGATTATGAGGTATTTGGCAACGGTTCGGGGCATGTTAAGAATTGCCTGACCCGGCCTGCTGAGGAGATCATGAGGATCTGCGAATCGCATGATACCAGGGTTACTTTTTTTACCGAGGTATGCGAATATTGGGCATTTCGTGAAATGCAGGAGCAGGGCTGGTTCAGTGCAGAATACAGGCCGGCAAGCTGGATGGAAGAACAGTTGAAGGATGCAGTCAAACGCGGTCATGACTTGCAGTTGCATTTTCACCCCCAATGGCTGGAGTACGAAATGATCAGTGATCAGGAATGGAAGCTGAATTATGATCTCTGGCGCCTTCCCAATGTACCGGATGGTTCAGGCAATGAGAATGATCCAAAATCCATTTCCGGATTATTTGCAAAAGGGAAGAAAACACTTGAAGATCTGGCTCGATCTGTTAATCCTGATTACCAATGCCGGGCGTTCAGGGCAGGATCATGGTGCATACAACCGGAAGAAGAGATATTAAAAGTGATGGCAAATACGGGTATACTCTACGATACAACGGTTGCTCCGGGAGTGAAGTTGGATGATAACCTCAGTTATTACGATTTTCGAAATGCCCCTGAGGATCTGCCAAGTTGGAACATATCAAATAAGGTCGACCGGGTAGACGAGTCCGGAAAGATAACAGAGGTACCAATATTCACTGCAGATTTGAATTCTACGCAGCAAATCCAATTTCAAACCACGAAGAAACTCCGGCGTATTTCCAACAGGCCGGAAAATTGCACAGGTGAACCGGCGACAAAAACCCTGGATTTTGTGAAGAAGGATTCGAAGTTTAAAAAGATCGTTCGCCTTTATACAACCCGGCCCTATATGCTGGATTTTTGCGGCACTTCATTTGACGAAATGATGTTTTTGATTGAAGCTGCAAAAAAACGATATAGAAAATTTGAATCAGAAGAGCCGGTGCCAATTGTGGCCATCGGCCATCCCAAGAATTTTGGGAATCCAAAAGAGTTTAAGAGTTTATTGGAGTGGGTGGACAAAAAAGATTTTATTGAACTCGAGTCGCTGGAGGAGAAGAGTTTTTGGCAGGCTTGAATTCAGAATGTTGCATTACCTAATCAAAGTAATATCTCCCTTTTTTATGAGAGTTTTTCCATCAGGACAAAGCACTTCTAAATAATAAGCAAATACCCCTGTGTCCAGTTCTCTACCTTGATGACGGCCATTCCAGGCAAAGTCGATGTCAGTTGTCTCGAAGACCTTTTCTCCCCAACGATTATAGACCATGAATCTAATTAGTTCGAAACCGGTGCCATAGACCCTGATCTCATCATTGCGATTTTCTTCATTTGTAGT
>JACZTA010000060.1 GCA_022573915.1 Bacteroidota bacterium
TTGTCTGTATCGATTATTTCCAATGACCTGCCGCCTTCCTTTCTTACTGATTCGAGTATCCAGTCTTTATCGTAACCGATATTGAAGACGAGTATACCATGCTGATCCTTTATCGTCAATTCATCGCCGTCATTATTCAATGATGGAAATCCATTCACCCCCATTACACTGCCAAATTGAGCAAACGAAAGGGCATCGTCATGGTCACAAATGATAAGATATTCTCCCGAAGATATTTGCACATCATTAAACACGCAAACTTTGCTCTTATCGCCAAATGACCAATCGAGGAGGTCAATATTATAAGATGTTCGGTTATATATCTCTATGAATTCATGAGAAGGAAGTCCAACAACCGGTTCCGGATCAGCCAATAATTCAGAGATGATAATGTCATTGAACGTGGTTTTATGGTAATAAAAAGTAAATGAAGAATTGTTTATTACGTTTCCCAGCAAATCTTCAATATTGACGATCTTCAATTGGAAGACACCTCCGTCAACTAATGGATCAGCAAGATCAAGATAAACTATAGCCGGGTTGAGAGAATCAATAATTGCCGCAAATGGCATTCCTATATTATTGCTGATCAGGTAATTGGTTTGGTCCTGGCCGGTATTGATCTCCAACGGTTCATTGAAATGAATGCTTAAACGATAATTATTATGCACCCTCACACGCTCAACGTAAGGAGAAATTGTATCGATATAAGGATCACCCGTCACGATAAAATCATCGAAATAGAATTTATCTGATCTAGTAACAGTGTATTTACACTTTACACCGAAATACCTGGTAAACTTATAGGATGAATCGAATTCTACCCCTTCCATTACAAACTTATTTCCTCCGGTAGTATCCCTATACAAACTCCAATTACCCAGTGAATCACGTTCCACTCTCACACGCACACGCACACTCGCACTGCTCAAAGCGCCATCCTTACCATCAATAACCTTTGTCTCCTTTAACCCATCCTGCCTATAAAGACTTATATCATCAGCGCTTCCTCCAATTTTAACAAAATAACCATGCAAGGGTATGTTCAAATCCGGTTGATCAGAAACGATGTAGACTTTCGTGTAATTAGAGGAGGAAGGATTAAAATCCATGCGCAGAAGAAATTCCCACCGGGCGTTATTAATGGATTGTGATGGTGTGGTTAGGAACGAAGAAGAAGAGATGGGTGGTGCACTTAAGTGAAGAAACAAGTTTGAATCGACTTCGAAGTGGATGCTATCTCCATCCCAAGGAGGATTTTTTGTAAAATTTCCATCATTAAAGTCTTCTGAAAACTGAGAATAGGTATTTTCTGTGATCAATATACCTACAAACAAGAAGAGCAAAATTTTAATCCTTGCCTGGAATTCTCTCATAGAAGTTTACGCATTTTATAAATTTTTGTGAGATTTTGTAGGTTTTGGGGCTGCCGATGCAAGGTACCTTCGAGTCCTTAATTCTCCGAGTTTCAATTAGTATTCGACATAATTAATAGGGTGATCCTGTATAAGAATCTTAGTATCAATCTATTACTCGTCCTTTGAAATCCACTTTTTTTTTGGTAAATTTGGAGAAGGGAGAATTTTAATATGTATTTTATTTAAATCTGAAGTGAAATGGACCGTTTAAAAGAGAAATTTGCGGAGAAGGCCTTGCCGATGGGGCCTGAGATAAGGCAGATGATTAAGGAACACGGCGATAATGTGATTGGAGAAGTCACGGTTACACAGGTATATGCCGGAGCAAGAGGTGTTAAAACCCTGGTAACTGAAACATCAAGTCTGGATCCTGAAGAAGGAATAAGGTTTCGAGGTTATAGTATTCCTGAACTAAGAGAAAAATTACCCAAAGCCCCGGGTGGCGTTGAACCCTTACCTGAAGGTATATTCTACCTCATGCTTATTGGTGAATTACCTACCGAAGAAGATGTTGTGAACGTAAGTAATAATTTTGCAAGAAGATCTATAGTTCCTAAGCACGTTTTCGATGCTTTGGATGCTTTACCTGAATCTACTCACCCCATGACCCAGCTTACTATTGGGATCATGGCAATGCAGACAGAATCATTGTTTGCCAAAGCATATAACGAAGGAATCAACAAGAGTGAATATTGGGATTATACATACGAGGATTGTATGAACCTGATTGCCCGGCTACCCAGGGTAGCAGCTTATATCTACAGAAGAAAATACCATAATGGCGCTCATATTGAGCCGGATCCGAAGCTCGACTGGGCAGCTAACTTTGCTCATATGCTTGGATTTGAAAAATATGAATTCCAAAGACTCATGCGCTTATACCTCACGATACATGCTGATCATGAGGGTGGAAACGTATCCGCACACACAACACATCTTGTAGGCTCGTCATTGGGTGATGCATACCAGTCGTTGGCGGCAGGAATGAATGGCTTAGCCGGACCTTTACACGGTTTAGCAAATCAAGAGGTGATCAAGTGGATACTGTCCATGCAGAAAGAACTAGGCGGAGGTAAACTCAGCAACAAGCAAATAGAAGGATTCATCAGGAAAACCCTGGACGATGGTAAGGTAATTCCGGGATACGGCCACGCCGTGTTAAGAAAAACCGATCCTCGCTTTACTGCTCAGATGGATTTTGCAAAAAAATATCTACCTGATGATGAGTTGGTAAACATAGTTTGGTCGTTATATGAACTAGTCCCACCAATATTGAATGAAACCGGAAAAGTCAAGAACCCATGGCCAAATGTTGATGCACACTCCGGAGCATTATTAGTCTACTATGGAATGAAAGAGTATGAATTTTATACCGTTTTGTTTGGAGTATCACGTTCATTAGGTGTTCTTGCTTCATTATGTTGGGACCGGGCACTCTCATTACCAATCGAAAGGCCTAAGTCTGTAACTACGGAGTGGATCAAACAAGTGATCGATCAAAAGGTATCAGCCTGATCAAACTTTATTATTTTTGAGCCATTAATAACCCTGCCATGTTGAAGCAATTCGCACTGATAACTCTATTTCTGCTATGTTGTTATTCTTTTCAAGCAAGCAGTCAAACTGAAACTTATTCCCGCGTTAAGGTATATACCGAAGACGACGGTTTGCTTAAAATGGCGGCAGCCGGGCTCTCGGTCGAATCAGGCGATTTCAAACGAGGAGTCTATTTTATAAGTGACTTTTCGAGCAGAGAGATCAAAATTATAAGTCAGTTGGGTTTGAAATATGAGTTGTTAATTGCCGACGTTCAACTATATTATGTTGAACAAAATAATGGATCGCGCGATGACGATTCACCCTCTGCGGATCCGACCGGTCATTGCGAATTGGGATTAGACTACCCTACGCCAACCCACTTCAAGCTCGGTTCAATGGGAGGTTACCTGACCTACGCCGAAATGTTAAAAAACCTCGACTCGATGGCCATCCTCTACCCAAGTTTAATAACGGTTAAGGATACGATAGGTACCGGAACAACCATAGATGGCAGGCCACTTTATTGGGTTAAGATTTCCGATAATCCCAATATCGATGAACCCGAACCCGAAATTTTGTACACAGCAGTTCATCATGCCAGGGAACCCGGTTCGATGTTTCAAATGATATTCTATATGTGGTATTTACTTGAGAACTATGCCACCAATACAGAAGCGCAATATCTGGTAGATAATATTGAAATGTACTTCGTCCCTTGTGTAAACCCGGATGGGTATATTTATAATGAAACGACTAATCCAAATGGTGGAGGACTGTGGCGAAAGAACAGACGAAATAATATGGATGGCACTTTTGGGGTGGATCTGAACAGAAACTACGGATACCAATGGGGATTCGATAATACCGGTTCATCTCCTAATACAAATTCAGAGGTTTATAGAGGCACCTCCGCATTTTCAGAACCCGAAACTTCACTCATCCGGGATTTTTGTAACTCGCGTGAGTTCAGATTTTGTTTTAATTATCATGCATACGGCAACCTGCTTATCTATCCCTGGGGTTATATCGCTGGATTACAAACTCCGGATTCTTCTATTTTTTATCATTATGTTCAACTTCTCACGAGGCAAAACGACTATACCGGCGGGACCGGCGATCAAACGGTTGGTTATATTGTAAATGGTGATGCCGACGACTGGATGTATGGAGAACAAACTACCAAGGATAAAATATTTGCCTTTACTCCCGAGGTTGGAAGTGTGACCTATGGATTCTGGCCACCTTCCGGTCAGATCGAAAATATCTGCAAAGCCAACCTTTGGCAAAATTTATATGCTGCGCATCTTGTTGGTGACTTTGGTATTGTTGAAGACGAAACAGACAAGCTAATAGATAAAGATTCCGCCTTCTTTTACTACACTTTTAGAAACCTCGGAATTGATACAGGAAGTACCTTTACGGTGACTTTCACAGGGCTCGATACCAATCTGTTGCAATTTGGAGCAGTCAAAACCTACTCGAGTCTCCAGTTAAATGATGCGATAATTGATTCAATCATTTATACGCTTGACACTTCATTGATTGCAAAGGGTGACTCTTTCTACTATTCCATTGCAGTCGATAACGGGCTATTCACCATAACAGATACTCTGACAAAGTATTTTGGCGAAGTCATTACTGTGTATACTGAAACGGGCGACAATATCTCTAAGTGGAATACTTCTGTGTGGGATGTTACCACTGCAGAATACTACTCCCCTTCAAGCAGTATCACCGATTCAAAAAGCGGAAATTATAGTTCATGGAGCAATGAGACCTGTACCTTAAATACTATTATTGACCTCAGAAACACTGACCGCGCGTATCTTACTTTTTGGGCAAAATGGGATATAGAAGCCCGTTTCGATTACGCACAAATTGAAGCGCGAAAATTAGCTTCTAACTGGATTCCATTATGCGGGAATTACACCAAGCTGGGTAATTTTAATCAGGACCCCAACGAACCGATCTACGATGGTTTTCAGGATGTTTGGGTGAAGGAAGAGATGGATTTAAAATCATTTCTTGGAAACGAAATCGAGATTAGATTCAAGTTGGTGAGCGATGGCGGAACCAATTTCGACGGCTTTTATTTTGACGACTTTACTGTGGTGAGAATCGGAGATACCGTTACAGTTTCTAATCCAAATATACCGAATTATTCTAACGACATATACATTTCTCAAAATATTCCCAATCCTTTTAGCAGTTTTACTTCTATAAACTACTCAATTCCAAACGATCTGTTAAACCCAATGCTTATTGTCTACAATATCGTTGGAGAAAAGGTAATTGAACGCATGTTAGACAATGAACATGAAGGTCAAATTGTGTTAGATCTCACCCACTGGCAATCAGGAATCTACTTCTACAATATCGCTGCGGGAGATATTTCGAGTGGAATAAAGAAAATGGTGGTGATCAAATAAGCCTTGAAAGGAGCTTTTAATCGAAGTTTTTACCGGAACCGTTTAAGAATAATTTGAGTGTATCAGCCCGAAGTCCAATCCGCATAGTTTCCAAGCCAATTACTTCCGAAGGTGAGATATTTCCCAAATTCACATTACAACCAATAAGCTCGATAAACCATACCTGCTGAGGTTTTTTTGGAGCTTCCCAAAGGACTTTCTCAGACGGGATTTTGGTTAGTATTTCATCAACCAATCCTGATCTTACTTCTCCAGTTCCCCGAAAGATACCTACCGTACCACTTTCCCTGGCTTCAGCAATCACTTTCCATGCTCCTGCTTTTAATTCACTCTCCATTAACTCAATCCATTTATAAGGAGGTATGATCACCTGGTCATCTTTCGAACCAACTTCCGAGAAAACGGTCGCGATTTCCGATAATTGAGTAATGTATTCACATTTCTTTTCATGTGGCATATCCACAGCTCCATCAGAAACTTCTACATATTCAAGTTCAAATTCTTCTATTACATTGAGATAATCATCGAACTGATCCCGAATCACAAACGCCTCAAATAGCGTTCCTCCAAAATAGAACGGTACATTCGCTTTTTTGTAAATGGCTAGCTTCTCTTTAAGGTTAGGAGTGACAAAGGATGTTCCAAAACCAATTTTTACGACATCCACGTAAGATCCGGAGATGGAAATAAAATCTTCGGTTTCCCGCAAACTCATGCCCTTATCCATAACCATTGTGAGACCTGTTTCTCTCGGAGTTACAGTTCTTTCGGGTATTTCTTTTAAATCAAAATTCATACTTCTATTTCTGGTTGCCTTCGTTCCTATGAATTAAACTGATCGATAATTTCTAATACCTTATCATTAAGTTCTAGAGAAGGAAAATAATCGAATAATAAATGATTCGCAGAGTAATCCGATGTGAGTGCATCCTCCAACAAAATAATTCCTTCCTTTTTTCTTCCAAGTTCTATAAGCATACCGGCTAATGCATATTGTATTTCAGATGATTCTTTATATTCTCCATTTGCTTCCAACAACAAGTCAACTGCGGTTAACTTATCGCCTTCATTCAGATAGCATAACGCCAGTTCTACCCAATTTTCCGAATCTTCCGGATCAAGTTTTATTGCCATTACATAAGCATCTATTACAGCTAAACCGTGCTCTAAAACCTTTTCCACCCTAGCCAGCGCTTTATAATAAATTGATTTGCCTTGAAAGAATTCCGTTGACTTGAGGTAAAAATGTCGCGCCTGCGTATGTTTTTCTTCTATATCATAACTCCTTCCTATCAAATACCAGTATTCATCGATCGATGATTGTGACATGCAAATCTTAATAGCCTTTTCATAATAATGCCTGGCTTTCGGCATGATGTTCATTTTTTCATATGCCAATCCCAGGTATTTGAGTATATCATCAGCTTGGGTATTGATTCTTAGAGCTTTATGGAAATACTGGGTTGATTCTTCATATCTGTGAAGAACACAAAGCGTTATGCCGTATTCCATGATTGCCGGTTCAAAATCCTCCTTGATCAAGATTGAATAATCGAATGCTCTAAGTGCCTTCTCGTAATTCTGCGCATTAACATAGGTAGTGCCCAGGAAATACCACGCCAGGTGACTATAGGGATCCCGATCAATTATATTGTTGAAAACCTTTATTCCCTTCTTGTGATCTCCTAATTGAAGTACACAAAGATTGATTTCTTCGATGGTTTCTTCACTAACCGGACCGGTGCTGATCATCTCCTCAAGACAGTACAACGCTTCATCAAATTCCCGGTTAGATTGCAATACAAAGGAAAGTTTCAAAAATAAGGCTTCTTTATCCTCCTGATCCTGAGAAAGTGGAATCGCGAGATTATAAGACTCAATCGCCTTTTCAAAATTGTTTAAAAATAGATTAGCATCACCTTGTAGAATAAACAACTCGTTATTGGTAGAACCCAAATTCTCGGCCATAACAAGAAGCTCGAGTGCTTCTTCACAGTTTTCAGTTGAGATAAGCAGGTCAGCTTTTGTGATCAAGAAATCAGCAGTATAAGGATGCTGTTTAATAGCATATTCAACTACGACCAAAGCTTTATCGTAGTCTTCTTTCTGGAAATAGAAATCAATAATATCCTCATAATCTGATTGCTCGAAGAAATAGCTAAGTTGCTTATTGAGCATTTCTTCAAAACGCGTAACCGATAAAAGAACTTCAGGATCAAAATATTCCTCAGATTCCTGCCTATTCATATGAGCTGTTCAGTTTTAATATTCAAAAATAATTCTGTACCAACATCAAAATTCAGAACCAATCTCCTCTAAAATTACCTTTGATACCTTGCAGCATAAAGATACTGATTAACATTACAAATCCAAATCTAAGCTAAAATACTTTACTTTAAATGTCAAGTATTTTATCAACAATTTAGTTTGCGTCTAAAACATTAAATTTGCGATTCGATTTTAGTGATTATGATTGATATAAAATTTGGTACTGACGGTTGGAGAGCCATCATCGATAAAGAATTTACCGTCGACAACGTAGAAAGAATTTCCATTGCATTTGCCAATTGGCTGGTCAATAAATACGATAATAAAAATCTGTCAGTCGTACTTGGCCACGATTGCAGGAGGAACGGTGAATTATATGCTGAAACCTGCGCGAAGGTATTATGCTCCCAAGGCATACGTGTTTTACTCGGTAAGGGATTTGTTAGTACACCGATGATCTCATTAGGGATCAAACAACTTCATGCCAATGCCGGTATTGTGATCACTGCGAGCCATAACCCGGCTGACTATAACGGCTTCAAGGTTAAAGCCGATTTTGGCGGTCCTGCGCTTCCGGAAGATATTACGGCAATAGAAAAGCTAATCCCGGAAAGCAGTAAGTTAAAGCTAAAATCTATTGAGAGTTACCAAAAAAGTGAATTATTGGAATATCCGGATCTCGAATCCATGTATGTACACCATCTAGAAAAAAACTTCGATCTGAATGCTATTCGTAACAAGCTTTTCTTTGCTTACGATGCGATGTATGGCGCGGGGCAGAACGTGATCAGGAGATTGTTTCCTGAGGATCAGTTGCTACACTGCGAGCTAGACACCAGTTTTGACGGGACGCCTCCGGAACCACTGCACAAGAATCTACTGGAATTATCCAGAACCGTCGCTAATGATGAAGGATTAGACGTCGGATTTGCTACAGATGGCGATGCCGACCGGATAGGAATGTATGACAGAAACGGAAACTTCGTAGATTCTCATCACATCATCCTATTGTTGATCCATTATTATGCTCGTTATAGAAAACAAAAAGGCAAGGTGGTTGTGTCATTCACTGTTTCGGAGAAAGTGAAGAAATTATGTGCACATTATGACTTGCCTATAGAAGTAACACAGGTGGGATTCAAGCATATCACTGAATTTATGATCAACGAAAACGTACTGATTGGCGGAGAAGAATCAGGTGGTATCGCAATGATTGGCCACATTCCGGAGCGCGACGGGATCTGGACCGGGTTGATGTTATTAGAGTTCATGGCTAAAACCGGTAAAACTCTTAATATGCTTGTCGAGGAGATATACCATATCGTTGGGGAATTTGCTTATGAAAGAAATGACCTTCATCTCACAGAAGAACAAAAATTGAGCATTATTGAAAAATGCAATAAAAACAAGTTCAAATCTTTCGGAAAATATGAGGTTCAAAAGGTTGAAACCATTGATGGCTTTAAATTCTTTTTTAAGGATGAAGCAACTGTAATGCTGAGAGCATCCGGGACTGAACCGGTCTTACGCGTTTATTGTGAAGCGCGAACCGTACAACGTGTGACAGACCTGCTGGACGCAACTAAAAAGACTATTTTAGAAGAGTAAGATGGCTCGAATTCTTCTGATACTGATACTTTGTACTTGTCTTTCACAACTGCAGGCGCAGGATACTACATTTAATTTTTTCGTTCCCTCTGTTGATTTTAATTCTACCCGGGTTTACTCTTTGGCTGGATCTTATGCGGTCATTTATACAGGAGCACTCGTCATCCTCAACGAATTTTGGTATAAAAGCTATCCAAAATCCAGTTTTCACTTTTTTGATGATAGTAAGGAGTGGCTGCAGATGGATAAGGTTGGTCACATCTACACCGCATATTTTGAAGGCTTATGGTCGGTGCGCGCATTGGAGTGGTCGGGATTGGGGCAAAATAAAAGTATATGGTACGGAGGCCTGACCGGATCCGTTCTTCAATCAACCATTGAAATCTTGGATGGTTACTCCGCAAAATGGGGTGCTTCATGGAGTGATTTAGCGGCCAATTCACTTGGTTCTGCAATTGTTATCGCGGAAGAGAAGCTCTGGGGCGAACAGCGGATTCTCATGAAATTCTCTTATACGAGCCAAAGGCATCCTGAGGGTCTTGGACTTAGGGCGGGGGATCTTTTTGGAACAGGAACCTTCGAAACTATTATTAAAGACTATAACGGACAAACATATTGGTTATCGGTCAATCCGGCCTCCTTCCTAAACGATGATACCAAATTCCCCTCTTGGCTGAATGTTGCGATTGGTTACGGTGCAACCGGTATCTACGGAGGTTTTGAAAATATTTGGGAGGTAAATGGTATGACCATTGATAGAACAGATGTGGCACGAACACGGCAATATTATTTATCCCTGGATGTGGACCTCACTAAATTTAAGACGAATAAACCTTTCCTGAATACGCTGCTGGGAATAATTAATATTATCAAAATACCTGCACCGGCTTTACGGTATGATTCGGGGGTTGGGTTTTCGGTGAGGGCTTTTTATTTTTAGTCGTCTGGACCGAAAACTGTCTGGACCGTTGATTAGTGCATGATTCAGGGATTTCGCAGATCATGGATTGCCTTATTTAGTGCTTGCAATTTCTTTTCGATAGTATACCGTCTGAATTGAAGGCTGGTGGATCCGAAGTTTATCGATTACCTGAGCCGTTGGGTGGTGCATGATTCAGGGATTTCGTTGATTATGGATTTCGCAGATCATGGATTACCTTCTTTAGTGCTTCCAATTTCTTTTCGATGGTATACCGTCTGAATTGAAGGCTGGTGGATCCGAAGTTTATTAGTAGACCGATTTCAAGTTTATAGGCTTCCAGGTAATTTATCGTTTGTGCAAAATGTGCAGGCTCAAGTTTTGTAACAGCTTTTAATTCCAGCATAACCTTGTCCTCAACTAAAAAATCAACCCTTCTTGTGCCTATATCAGTATCTCCATAGTAAATTGGTATTTCCAGTTCACGAGCATAGGATAAACCTGTATTCCCAAACTCTAAGGCCAACGCCCGCTGATAAATTACCTCCTGAAAACCATTGCCAAGCTTTGAATGTACTTTCATAGCACAGCCAATGATAGTTCCAGTTATTTCCGAGTGCTTATATTTTTCTTTAACCAACGACATGCTGTATATTTTTCATCAACGAAATCCAAAAATCACGCACTAATCAACGGTCCAGACAAATGGTGAAGCTGCAATATTCAGCAAAAGGATGTCCCCATGAAACAGGAAATGACTAAACGTTTTGAGAAAAGTGATATATAAAGATATTAGATTCTCGATTCACCCATTTATTCTTAAATTATATCATGCTAACGAAGCAGCAACCAGAATGAAGGATAGAATTCTAAAAATAATTGAGGCGGCACAAAGGGAATCAAGTTATTCCGAGTTTTCACGAGATTTTATTGATTGGTATAATGTAGAATTAGAAGCTATAAGAGACAAACTGTTAAATGAACCTAGCTACTCCATAGTTAAATCTGATCTTCGAAAACTCATAATCCTAGATTCTTCAGAAATTGAAAAAGAAATGTCTCCGGTTGGATTTTGGGAAAGGCTTCGCATAAATAGATTGATGGGTAGATATATTGAAATTTTTTCAACTCAACAACTCCCGTTGCGCAAATACCCATTTATAAACCATTTTATTCTCGAAGTAATTTTAAGCAAAGTAAAAGATGTCGATCGCAATAGTGACCCTAGAATGTAAATCAACGAAATCCAAAAATCACGCACTAATCAACGGTCCAGACAAATGGTGAAGCTGTAAAGTTCGAAAATAGAGTAATCGATAAAAAGTGGAAATGAGTAACTGATTTTGTAGGAGTAAATTACAAATTCTCCAACTCTTTCCTGGCAGAAAGAAACTCCTCCCAAATCTCTTTCACAATTTGGGCCGCAGGCTTGATCTCCTTGATCAATGCGCCAACCTCCCCTATCTCTAACTCGCCTTCCTCTAAATTTCCTTCAAACATACCTTGTTTGGCGCGAGCTTTTCCCAGCAACTTCTTTAATTCTTCCTCAGAAGCACCTCGATGTTCTGCCTCATTGACTTGCTCAAAGAATTGGTTTTTGATCATTCTAACCGGGATCAACTTTTTTAATACCAGCTTTGTTTCTCCCTCGCCGAGGCCAACAATTCTATCTTTAAAATTCTGATGCCCCGAGGATTCCTCGCTGGCAACAAAGCGCGTTCCAATTTGTACGCCGTCTGCTCCCAAGGCCATCGCTGCTAACATAGCCCTGCCCGTGGCAATACCACCGGCCGCTAATACCGGAATTTTAACAGCTTCCTTAACCAAAGGAATCAATACCATGGTCGTAGTTTCTTCCCTGCCGTTATGCCCGCCTGCTTCAAAACCTTCTGCAACAATCGCATTCACACCGGCCTGCTCACTTTTCACCGCAAACTTCACACTACCCACAACCTGAACCACTTTTATATCTTTTTCTTTTAGAAAGGAAGTCCATGTGGCAGGATTTCCTGCGGAAGTAAATACGATCTTCACTTCCTCCCCTACAATAATATCCATTAGCTTATCTATATCAGGATACATCAAGGCAACGTTTACTGCAAACGGTTTATCGGTGGATTCCTTACATCTTTGGATATGAGTGTGCAAAACGTCGGGATACATGGAGGCGGATCCAATGATCCCCAATCCTCCTGCATTGGAAACGGCCGATGCTAATTCCCAAGGTGAACACCAAACCATCCCGGCTTGGATGATAGGATATTCAATACCAAATAATTCTGTGATCCTATTGGTCATTGAGATATGAAGTTAGCTAAAATCAATTTCAGTGCTATTACCAATATTCAGACTTTGGCTAACACCTTTAATGACTGCTTCATTACCAATAACAGAATTATGCAGAATTCCGTGAGTTATCTGCGAGTAAGGACCAATAATAGATTCTTTAATGATCGAACGGTCAATATTCACCTTCTCCCCTAACGATACGTTAGGACCAATGATCGAATTAGTGATCTTACAACCACCACCAATATTAACAGGATGGATAATGATCGTATTTTCGAAGAACGGGATTTTCTTCGATGCAAAACCTGTCTTCTTCAATAAGATGGCATTTGTTTCCAGCAAGATCTGTTTTTTACCACAGTCATACCAATTATCAATTGAAAAGCTTTTAAATTTTATTCCTTTTTCGATCATTCGCTGGATCGCGTCAGTGAGCTGAATCTCATTTTTAGTCCTTATGTCTTTCTTGATCAAATAATCCAGCGCTGTTATAAGCTCCGCAGATTCCTTGATCTTGTACAAGCCGACAAGTGCAGAATTAGACCTTGGGATATTAGGCTTTTCCACGACGTGATCGATATCAGACCCGTTACTTATCTCAGCCACTCCAAATCCACGCGGATCTTCTACTTTCTTCACACCCAGGGCCGAGTAAGGCATCTTAAATACTTTTTTAAGATCGACTTCAAAAATGGTATCTCCTAAAACTATAAATATCTCTTCGTTTTTCCTGATATGCTTCCTTGCGGTCCAGATAGCGTGCCCAATACCATGACGATTCACCTGTACCACAAATTCTGAATGAATCTTCGGATATTTCTTTTCAACATATTCTTTGATCTCTTCACCCAGATATCCAATAATAAAGACAAAATCCTTTATACCGGCTTTTACCAATCCATCAATAATAAAAGATAGAATTGGCTTACCGGCAACGGGCACAAGCGCCTTAGGTTGCGTGTGTGTATGGGGTTTGAGCCTCGTTCCTATTCCTGCTACAGGTATAATTGCTTTCATATATTTAAGATATTGATCATTTTTCTTGCTACCTCACTAAAGGCAAAGAGGGCGAATTTACGAATTAGCATGAAATTCAAAAAAACTAAGTATTAGATTTGCACCAGCATGCAGAAAACCAGTCTACTTGGAAGGTTTTTAATCTGGCGTTTGAAGCACATCAGTAATAAAAACTTCGTCAGAATTCTGAGTGTTTTCGTTGGTTTAGCTTCGGGCTTCGCTGCCGTTTTACTCAAAACACTGGCCCATTACATCCATCAGTTTCTTACCAGCGAGTTCAACCTTGAAATTCAACATTTTCAATACCTCGCCTATCCCCTGATAGGAATATTGATCACCGTTATTCTCATCAAATATGTTTTTAAAAAAGAACTTGGTCACGGCGTGACAGATATTCTATACTCTATTTCCAAACGAAAGAGTATCATACCACGGTCTAAAAGTTACACTTCAATATTAGGAAGTTCGATCACGGTAGGCTTTGGTGGATCTGTTGGATTGGAGGCCCCCGCCGCCAGTACGGGTAGTGCAATCGGGTCAAATCTTGCGCGGGTATTTCATTTGGATTACCAGAGCCGAACCTTGCTGATAGGTTGCGGTGCAGCCGGCGCCATCTCCGCCATCTTCAACGCACCCATCACCGGTGTCATCTTCGCGCTGGAGATCCTGATGCTGGATCTTACCATGGCATCTTTAATTCCACTTTTAATGGCGACGGTATCGGGCGCTTTGTTTTCGCAGTATCTCATCGGAAAAGAGATCATGTTCAGCTATACGCTCAAGGAAAGTATTCTATCGATGCCTGATATCGGTCTGTCGCAAATTTTATTGGGACTCGGGTTTTATGTAATGCTTGGCCTGACCTGCGGAATCATATCAGTTTATTTCACTCGTACCGAGCTATATGTTGAGAACCTGATGGGAAAAATTAAGAATGTGTTCACTAAACTATTCCTTGGTGGCATTGCGATCGGTGTCCTGATCTTTGTGTTTCCGCCGCTATACGGAGAGGGTTATCATGTGATCTCAACATTATTAAATGGTGAAGCCTCCGAGCTCATGAACAATAGCCTGTTTTACTCCCTGAAAGACAGTATACCCGTGTTTCTGCTATTTCTGGTAGGTGTAATGATGCTAAAAGTGGTAGCCACCGCTATCACTATTGGAAGCGGAGGGGTGGGTGGAATTTTTGCTCCTTCGCTTTTTGTAGGTGGGATTACGGGGTTCATCTTCGCAAGAGTGGTAAACAATTTCAATCCTCCTGTTCAACTATCGGAAAGTAATTTCACCATGGTAGGTATGGCAGGTATGCTGAGTGGTGTCCTCCATGCTCCACTAACGGGTATTTTCCTCATTGCCGAAATAACAGGCGGTTACGAATTGATCCTGCCTCTCATGCTCGTTTCAGTGAGTTCTTATCTCACTATCATGGCATTCGAGCCTCATTCTATTTACACAAAAAAATTGGCGGCTAAGGGGGAGCTGATCGGATTTGACAAAGACAAAGCTATCCTCACATTGATCGGACTGAAAGAAGTGATTGAAAAAGATCTTAAGACAATAAACCCGGACGCCACATTGGGCGATCTGGTAAAAGTAGTTGCGGTATCGAACAGAAATATTTTCCCCGTTATTGATGAAGACGAACGATTACTGGGTATTGTTTTGCTGGATGATATCAGGGATATAATGTTCAATCCTAAAATGTATAATAAAATAAAAGTGCGAGAGCTCATGCACGTGCAACCTGCTTCCATCTCTTCGGATGACAGCATGGACGCAGCGATGAAAAAGTTTGAAGAAACAGGGGCATGGAACCTGCCGGTGATCGATAAGGATAAATACGTGGGTTTTGTGTCTAAATCAAAACTTTTTTCTGCTTATCGCAGGATGTTAAAACAGTTTTCACCGTGATAATTAATATTTTTGCCTTCTAATTTTTTTCTATGGACAGAGATGAACAGATATTTGATCTAATTAAAAGTGAATTGGCACGTCAGCGTGAAGGCCTGGAGCTGATCGCTTCGGAGAATTTTACCTCCGCCGCTGTACTGGAAGCGGCCGGTACGGTGTTGACGAACAAATATGCCGAAGGATATCCCGGTCGCCGCTATTACGGTGGATGCGAGTTTGTTGATGTCGTCGAAAGTCTGGCCAGAGAGAGAGCCTGTGAACTGTTCGGGGCCGAACATGCGAACGTGCAGCCTCATGCCGGCTCGCAGGCCAACATGGCGGTTTATCTGACTGCCCTCAATCCCGGTGATACATTGCTGGC
>JACZTA010000061.1 GCA_022573915.1 Bacteroidota bacterium
CTGGTCCTATCAAGGAGTATACATGAATTAATTGAAAGTATATCAAAAGAACGAGATTTTGATTTTGACAAATGGGAGAACATTTATGAGTCGATTAAGAGCGGTAGATTTGAAAACGACAAATTGGCAGGAACCCATGTCAGAGATGTCAAAGAATATGCACAGTATGCGAATGATGAAATTCAGATGCTTAGGGAATTCAAAAACGATATTCAAACTAGTTCAACATGGGAATTAATGATAAATGTTATCTATCCTTACCTTTTCGCAATAGCTCTTGGCATAAGATTATCTAAAGTCACATTTACCTTAAAAGAACACCAAAGGCACAATATAGACACATAGGAAAAAGGGTAAAACATGTTGAGAATATCGGAAATTGATGGTGTAAGTTAGTCGTCAGAATAAGCTTCCCAATCGTCGTAGTGATGATTATAGTCACTGTCCTCATATAATGTAGAGACCTCATAAGGTATCAATTGTTTCTTACCAAAATTCAATACAAGAGTGTCTTTGATGTCCCCATACTGGATAATGTTAGCTGAGTTGTATGGAGGCGTACAGAAGTAGATCAGAAGCTTTTCAGCATATCCAATTCTCTTTTCCCATTCTTTGACTGGAATCTTTTCAACGCCTCCTAATCTACCCACATATATTTTAATCTCGCTCGCTTCGTAGTTAATCCAATCATGCTGTCTTAATCTTTTCGATAAGAATTGGTATTTGGCTTGACCAATATATAAGAGAGCATTGGGACCAATGGTTATATGGGATCCGTATATCTGATAAAGTCCGTAATCAAATGGTTCAGATAAGCTCTTAATCCCATCAGGTGTGAATGGGCCATCCCATAATATTTCGATTATTTTGAGGTCACTTATTTTCATAGTATGGCAAGAATGCGAAATTTCGCAGAGAAATGCGACAAACCTGCGACAAAAAGTGATTTGTCGCGTTTTTTCAAACAGTCATTTCCAATATTACCTTGATATACTTTGTAATTATTTTTGCGACAAATGTAAATAACCCAGTCGCAGTTTGCCGCTAAAGTTAATTTAAGTAAAATGAGTATATGAAATCTAATAGAGATTACTTTCTGGTAGGTATTGCTTTTGACCAAGTAGCTTGTTCCTCGATATAGGCATCTATATAATGTTTTGATATTTCTAACTTGTTGTTTTTATAATCCGATCTTATGACCCGACTAGCAATTTCAAGGACACTCCTAGGGTTTCCCTTTGTTGATTTATATAAATGGCTTAAAGTCTCTTGAGATATTTTCAATTCGGAATCTGGAAAGTGGTTCCCGATTAAACTCACAAGGTGTTCCTTATTCATCCCATGTAGTTCGAAAATATATTCAAATGTATCTGGGATGCTTAGGTCTTGATACCCTTCAATATAACCAGCAACAAATACAAACTGGATATCGATATTTGAAAATATATCAATATGTTTTGACAGAACCGCTTTCTGCCATTCTTCACTCATTAAGTTAGCTTCATCACAAAGAGCAATAAGCTTGATCTTCTTTTCTTTTTTATTTAAGAAATCTTGTAATTCTTTGATATAACTAATAATCTCAAAGGGTAAAAGTTGGCCATACTCTCTGCTTTCTGTTTCGTTCGTTTTTATGTGCCCGCTCACTATTGCCTTTACACCAACATTGTGTTCTGATTCAAACTGCATCTTGAATAAAGAAGCCTTGAGGTTTGCATATGTCGTTTGAAGATAGTTGAGTTTGCTTATCAAACTGCTATCTCCGGCAGCAGGAGAAATTGCACGATTAATTAATTCGCTATGTGGTTTACGATATAATTCTGTCCAAATTGATGTAATTATCTCTAAGGCCAGGAATGATGAAAATGCGTATTCTCCGTGGTCGACTAAACTTCGAGAAAGCGAAAACAAATTTAGGAAAAACGGGAAAACACTTTTGTCTTCTCTAATGGTTTCATTATATATTGTTTTCAGTAAAAAGGTTTTTCCAACACCCCTTTGACCATACATGAAGATATTGTTCTTAGTTTTCAGAATAGTTCCTATACAGGAGTCTATTTCTTCAACTCTATCTATTCTTAATTTTTCAATTTCCTCGTTGGATAATAGTTCAGAGATCGTCATTTTTCTAAAATGTATCTGGAGTAAAGAGCATAAGCATATTAAAGATAGGGATATATGTCTATAATACGTGGGACAAATCATACAACATTTTCTTGCCGCTAAAGTCTGTTAATGTTAGATTTCCGCATACATGAAGTCTTATTCAATTCACACCATCGGGTACGGCAACAGACAGATCGAAGTATTTCTCAATCTGCTCAAGCAATTCCAAATCGAATATCTGGTAGATGTGCGATCTCATCCATTTTCGAGATTCAATCCAGCATACCGTAAGGCTCAGTTAACAGAGCACCTTAAGCTTGTTGGTATAAAATATGTTTTCATGGGAAAGCAGCTTGGCGGGAAGCCTAAAGATGAAAGACTATACACTGGTGAGAAGCTCGACTATAAACGAGTCAAACAAAGCTCTGATTTCAAATATGGGATGTCAAGGCTGAAAGATGCCATTGATCAAAACCTATGTTTGGCTGTCATGTGTGCCGAGCTTGATCCTTTGAATTGTCACCGATACTCATTGATAGGTGAAACGTTAACCAATGATGGAATTGAGGTCATTCACATAGGCAAGGATGGGAGCAGTATCAATCATAAAGACTTGAAATAAAAAATTTTGACTGACTACTTAACTTTTACAAACACACCTTTAAAAAATTTAACTAATGGACAGGTATATTGCATATTACAGGGTTAGTACGCAGAAACAAGGTAAATTAGGCTTAGGGCTGAAAACACAATGAACGGATGTGCAACGGTTTGTCAACGACTCACAACGGGTACTGGCTGAGTACACAGATGTTGAAAGCAGGGAGGAAGAATGATCGACCTAATCTAATTCAAGCTATAGAACACGTTAAAAGGGAGAATGCATAACTTCTAATTACTAAGCTTGATAGACTCAGCCGAAATGCTTCATTCATCTTTGCTCTGCGTCATAGTGATGTAGCTTTTATATGCTGTAACATGCCTGGTGTAAATAAGGTAACTATTGGAATCATGGCAGTTCTGGCTCAGGATGAGAGAGAGCGAATCAGCCAAAGAACCAAAGTTACTTTAGCCGAATTACAAAAGAGGGGCAAGAAGTTAGGGACTCCAGCGAACCTCACTCCAGAAGCAAGATTGAAAGGATTGGTAATGAGCCAAAGGAATACAAGAGAAAATGAGAATAATAGGAAGGCGGCTGCTTTGATCAAATCATTAAGAAATGTAGGAATGAGTTTTTATAGGATTACTCAGGAGTTGAATTCACTAGGATTTAAGACGCGGAGGAGAAAGGAATTTCAGCAGATTCAAGTATGGATATTGTTTATAGGCAATCAATTAACTTGAATATTTATTAGATTAATAAACCAGGAGTGATAGTTTTGTATATATATATGGGCAAGCCATTTAAAACTGAACTTAAACAAATTCCTAATACCTATAACTGGGCTCAAGAACAAGATATCAGAGCTCTCAGCGATTGGTTTCAGCGGCATAAGAACATCCCCATATACTTCGTAGGATCAGGAGGGTCTTTAAGTGCTTGTTATTATGCCGTCAGTCTTGCCCATGAGATTGGTATCACAGCTACAGCAGTTACACCTCTGGAATTGTATCATAGTAGAAAAGCATTGAGTAGTTCAGCAGTTTTTTTTATAAGTGCAGGTGGTCATAACAAGGATATTTTATTTGGGTTTAATTCTGCAATTCAAACTGAGCCAAGGGGAATCGCTAGCCTTTGTATGAAACTTAATTCAAAACTGGAACATTTATCACGCAGATACTCTATCACTGATATTTTTGAATTCAGTATACCAGTTGGAAAGGATGGATTTCTCGCAACTAATTCATTAGTTGCATTTTTTACAATTCTAAATAAGGCACTCTCGAAATTAGATAGTGAAATAAAAAGTCAATTAAAAATTACTGAGGGTTCTGGAGAAGAGTTTCTAAGAAGTATTTCTGAAGGAAGTGTTATTACAGTGTTACATGGAGGTTGGTCGAAATGTGTAGCAGTTGATATAGAGTCGAAATGCACAGAAGGAGCACTTAGTGCGACTTTAATCGCAGACTACAGAAATTTTGCACATGGTAGACACCATTGGTTTGCAAAACAAAACACAAGATCAGCGGTTATTGCATTGATTTCACCTGAAGATGAAAGTATTGCTTCCAAAACGCTGTCATTAATACCTGAAGATATTCCTAGATTGTCAATTAGGTCAACGCATGATTATCCCAACTCAAGCATTGATCTATTGATTCAATCTTTTAGATTCATAGACTTACTAGGGCAAAAGATGAAAATAGACCCCGGCAAACCTGAAGTTCCAGAGTTTGGTAGAAAACTATACCATCTTAATTATCAGACAGATTATACAACTCCAAAATTTAAAGGGGTCTCAACCCGTGCAATGTTTGCGATTAGGAGAAAGACTAAAGTTGGTTCATTGGAAGACATCTCGCAAGAGGATTTAAAGTGGTGGTTAAGAGCCTACTCAAAGTTTATTAACAGATTAAATAATAGAAAATATGGAGCAATTGTACTTGACTATGATGGCACTTTATGTCCCGCCTCATCAAGATACGAGGGGATTTCCGATAACACTGCCGTGGCATTGAATCGGTTATTAAAGGACGGGGCAATTATTGGCATAGCTACTGGACGGGGTAAGTCGGTAAGAAGGGATTTACAAAAGAGTATTTCACCGGAGTGCTGGAAGAGTATATTTATTGGATATTACAATGGTTCTCAGATAGGATCATTAGCAGAGGATCTATTACCGAATATAAAATTAGACACAAACTCGAATTTGCTCAAAGTTAAGAACTATCTCGAAACTCTTGAAATGAATTTTCTGTATAGCTGCGATCTAAGACCATCTCAATTATCTATAGAGACAAGTTCAACGACTTCGAAGAGAATGCTCGTAGATCTCATTAGAGGTCTTAATATTTCAGGAATCAATGTACTTGAATCCAGCCACTCAATTGATATAATTCCGAGTGATGTTTCTAAACAACTAGTTGTCGATTACTGTAAATTAAAAGCAAAAAATGTGAATCTTCCAGAAGATATTCTTTGTATAGGCGATAAAGGACAATGGCCAGGTAATGATTATGTCCTATTGTCAAATCCATATTCATTAAGTGTCGATGAGGTGTCAATGATTACAGACTCATGTTGGAATATTGCTGGAATGGGAATAAAGAACGTTGACGCCACTAACGAATACTTAGATTGGATAAGTATTGTAGGGGGGTCCTTAAAGATTAAGATTACTAAATGAGAACAGCTTTAGCCGAAACATTACTAAGTCAAATAATGGGTTGGACAGCAGAAGAAGTCCAAAAAGAACGTCCCTTGCTTCAAGCTCTTTCAAATTTCAAATACAATGAGTACCAGCAATACTCTCCTGGGATGCGTTTTATTGAAAGTTTGGTGAGATGGTTAAATCAAATTGATGATAAAGCCGAACGAAGAATTGCATATAACTTCATCAAATCAAATTTGATATTTATCTCAAGTGAACAGATATCACATTTGGTAACTCTTGCATTTCCCCAAATAATTCAACCTGTATTAATCAATAAGACTGCTGAGCAGTTAAATGTAAGCAAGTACGCTATTCGTACCATTACTAACAGTGCAGAATTTGCATTAAACAAGCGAAAATCATTATTCATTGGATTAAGTGATGGTTCAAAGATAGACCACTTTCGACGGTGCAATAATATAAGCAATGAGCAAATCTATCTGGATTACAGAATTTCAGAATCAAAAATTAAGGAACTAATAAATGAATTAAAAAAGGATACTGGTGAAACGACGTTTAATTCTATTTTTTTAATCGATGATTTTACTGACAGCGGGAAAAGTTATTTCAGAACAGAAGATGGTGATTATAAAGGCAAGATCTACAAGTTTCTTAATTCACTACTGCAAAAAACTGACGACAAACTCTCAAGTCTCGTGGCTTTACAAGATTGCTCAATTCTTATACTTTTCTATGTGGCAACCTCAGATGCAGTAAACTATATTCAAGATTCTGTAAAAGATTGGTTACTAGAGTTGCAAATTGATATAGATATAGATGTTCAGACAATTCAAACATTATTGCCGGAACTAAAGCAAGATATACTTAAAGAGCAGGAATTTCTAAAATTGTGCAAAAAGTACTATGATAATAGTATTGAGGATAAGCATTACAAAAAAGGAAAAATGGATAGTCCCTTTTTAGGGTTTAATGAGTGTTCACTGCCGTTAATATTACATCATAATACGCCCAATAATTCACTTCCCATTTTATGGCTGCATGAGGACAAAAAATTTGTTGGTCTTTTCCCGCGAGTAACCAGACATCAATAAATGAGTAACCGATTAAGAAATCCCTTTAAAATGCGAGCATCTGAGAAAATTGAATCAGATGTTAATTTCCTTAGGTTGTATAGTCCCGAGGTTTTGGAATTGATAATTGAGGGAAACCAAGAAGATCTTTGGAACAATGTAGTTTTTATTAGGAGTTCTCCAGGCGCAGGTAAAACTTCATTGTTACGTCTATTTGAACCAAATTCTCTAAATACTATTTATAACCACAAATCCCAACAGGATTACAGGGAACTCTACAATACAGTTTGTAAACTTGATGTTATTAATGAAACTGGCGTGTCCGCATTAGGTGTACTAATCCAATTCACAAAGAATTATGAGATTCTTGATGATATTAAATATTCTGAGGTAACAAGAATTAGATTATTCTATTCATTACTTAATGCAAGGTTAGTATTAGCCACATTGAGAAGTATTTGTGAACTAAATAAACTAAGCTATCCAAATGATTTAGAGCAAATTAATTATGAATACGAAAACGAAAAATTATTCTTAAGAAACATCCAATCTCCATGTGATGGAAGAGAACTTTTCAATTGGGCCTCGGGTCTTGAAAAGAGTGTTTATGACATCTTAGATAGTTTTATTCAACCTGATGTTGATAAAATTGAAGGACACGACGAGCTATTTACGTTAGAAATACTTCAACCTAAATATTTCAAAGTCAATGGCAGGTCTTCTTTTAGAAGAATAATTTACATGTTAGACGATGCACATAAACTTTCTAAGTCTCAAAGGTCTTCATTGTTTAAATATGTAATTGATCAACGTGGGAACTTTAATATATGGATATCAGAAAGATTAGAGGGTATCACAGAATTTAAATCTTATCATGAACGAGATTATTATGAAGTAAATCTTGAAAAGTATTGGGGAAATAATACTTCCAAATTCAAGAAAATGTTATCAAAGATTGCAAGCAAACGTGCAGCTATTTCTACAGATGATGTAGATACATTTGCTGAAAATCTGGATGACAGCATTGACGAGCAGATATTTCAGAAGGAGATAAAAGAGTCAATAGAAACAACTAGGAAGAAAATACAAGAAGTTGTTCGTAAAACGAAAAAGTTTCAAGACTGGCTTGACTACTTAATACAACAATCGGATACCTCGTTAAAAACAGCCATTCTACATAAATCAGCAGAAATTTTGATTCACAGAAATTTGAGGAAAAGTCAAATGGTATTGCAATTCGCTCTTTCTATTCCAGAACTTATTGACAAAATAGACCCATCAATAGAAAGTGCAGCAAGGTATTTTTTGTCAAATGAATACGGCATCCCAAATTATTATGGATTTCAAAAACTCGTAGTCCTATCATCAAATAATATTGAGCAATTTTTAGCTTTTGCATCTGACCTGTTTGAAGGCATGTTATCAAATAAAATTGCGAGTCAGGACGTGCAATTAAGTACTAAAAGACAGGAGAAGATCATTGCTTTGGTTGTTAAGAAAAAATGGAACGATCTATCCACTATATTGCCAAATCCAAAGGCGGTTGAAGGGTTTTTGAATAAACTTGGAAATTACTTCAACAAAATCACGTACGAACCAACGGCATCATATGCTCCAGGAATTACAGGATTTGCGGTGCATTCAAGTAGAAGGCTTATTGAAGAAAAGGGATGGCAAGAAAATGAAATATTTGAAGAGCTACAGGATACCATCAGTACTTGCTTAGCATATAATCTACTTGAAGTGAAGGAAGTATCGCAAGGAGCAAAGAATCAAATATGGACGGTATATTATCTGAATAGATGGTTATGTGTCAAATATCAGTTACCCTTTACTTATGGAGGATGGAATAAACTTACCCCAGAAGAATTATTAAAATGGACCAAATAAAAACTAATTCGGAAATTACCTTTCGTTGGGATCCTTATGCTCTTTTTAAGGGAGAAGAGGTTGATGATTTGTGGAAAAGCATCGTAGGAACTGATGGAAGTAGTACTTTATATATTCTTGGGAAAGGATTTGATGTAAGAATGAATTTGGGATTAAAGTCTATCCTTGATTGTGTGGAAGCAAAGAGTTTGGATATTTTTTTGATTTCCTATGATGAAGGCGAAACCTCTCACTCTAATAAATATTCTTCATTGGTTGATAAAAATATAAAGGAGTTAAATTCTTTAATTAGTGGGCCGGTACTTAAACAAAAAGCAATGAATATATGGGAAGGAACGGGTAAGACTAAGAAACGAGTAGGTGATCGACAAGCAATTGATTTAATAAAAGAGTATTCAGAGATTCAAGAGTATGAGAATATCATAATTGACATAAGTGCGCTTCCAAGAGGTATTTACTTTTCATTGATTGGAAAAATGTTGAGCTTGATTGATAATAAACCTGCCGTAGCTAACATCCCTAACTTACTGGTCGTGACAGCTGAGAATGCTGAATTAGATTCGTCTATCAATGAAACAGGTATTGACGATGATCTTCATTATCCTATTGGATTTGGAGGAGGAATTGAGTTAGAAGCGAGTAAAACTCCAGTTATTTGGTTACCATTGCTTGGTGAGAACAAGGGTATTCACCTTAACAAAGCAAACCAACACATTCGACCAAATGAAATTTGTCCCATTCTACCTTTCCCATCTAAAAATGCTAGGAGAGCGGATGATATATTTAATGAGTTATATGATTTTTTTGACACTTTTCAGATAGAGTCACAAAATATAATGTATGTACCTGAACAAAATCCTTTTGAAGTATATAAAACAATAATTAGTGCAATTCATAAATACAAAATTTCCCTTGCAACAATGGGAGGATGCAAGGCTGTTGTTACGACACTTTCAAGCAAATTGCTTTCATTAGGGGCACTACTTGCTGCTTATGAATTAAAAGACAGCGATTATAGTCTTGGAATACTGAATGTAGATTCACATGGATATGACCTTCTAAATGAAGATGGTCTTGACAATATGAAAGATAAAAGTGAACTTTTAGTAACTTGGCTCACTGGGGAACCTTATATAGAAAATTGACAAATAACCAAAAATTGGAAGAGAACGTAAATCGAGTAGTCGGTACTGGATTAGTAGCATTGGATGTGATTTTGAATGGAAGTTCAGAATCAATTCCAAGTGTGGCTAGTGGAGGATCATGTGCAAATGTATTGGCAATATTATCTTTTTTGGGGAGTAAGAGCCATTTAATATCAAGACTTAACAATACGAATGCGGCAAAGTTACTTCTGGCGGATCTTAGGAAATGGAATGTGGATACGAGCCTTATCTCAACAAAAGATGATGGGAGTACACCTATAATCATTCATCGAATATTACAGGATAAAAGAGGGAATCCGAAGCATCGTTTTGAATTTAAGGATCCATTTTCTGGTAGATGGTTCCCAAGTTATAAGCCTGTTTTAGCAATAACTGTTGAGGAGTTGAAACAGAAAATTCCAAAACCAAAGGTATTTTATTTTGACAAGATTAACAGAGCCTCAATTGAGTTGGCAAAGATAAGTCGGCAGCAAAATGCTCTGATAGTTTTCGAACCTTCTTCGTTAAATGAATCTCGATTATTTAAGGAATGCCTAGAGGTTTCTCATGTTTTAAAATTCTCCAAGGATAGGATTAAGAAATATTCTGAAATATTTCCTAAGATACAAGTTCCATTAGAAATTGAAACTCTGGGGATACATGGATTGAAGTATAGGTTCAAATCTAGTAAATGGAAACATTTGAAACCTTTTATTGTTGGTAAAGCTATTGATGGAGCTGGAGCTGGAGATTGGTGTACTGCTGGAATTATTGAACACTTGGGGCCAAAGGGAATTGATTATTTAGATTTAAATAGTAACTGGCAGGGCATTGAAGAAATATTGAACTATGGCCAAGCTTTGGGCGCGCTAAATTGCTTGTTTGTTGGCGCAAAGGGAATAATGGAGTATATACAAAAGGTTGATCTAGGGAAGTTAATAGCAGAGATTCAGAATGAGAGGATGCAACCTAACGCGGAGGAGTTTAGTCAAATAAAGTTAGATTCTAAAGTAAGTGTGAATCTAGAAGCTAGATCATTATTTAGGCTCTTATTAAGTAGCAATTCAAAAAAGGTACTTCCTAGCTTAGGTTAACTTTGGTGATCTTATCTCTCTGCCTAGTGTTTTTTGAGGAAATATTCTGCTAATGAGATCGAAAAGTAATCGCACAAGCCCAGTAGAGCATTTAGAGTAACGTAAACATTTCCTTGCTCAATCCCCTGCTTTGTGGATATCAAAGCTGTTACCAAATTTATTACCTAGAAGGAAAAACAATGTATGACGCCTTCTCTCAAGTTTTCAAGCGTAGCTCAGATCATTACAAGTGGGATAAGCAAATTGAATTTGCTCAGAAAAATAGAAAATTCTCACCTGCTCAAAGTAGAAACCTCATAGATTGCTATGAGTTCTTACGAGTGGAATTAGGAGAATCGTTTTTACAGCATAAGACCAATATTTACTATCCGGTTCTCTTTCACATCAATAATAAAGCTGATTATTCGATTCACTGGATTATACGGTTCAGCAACACATTAAAATTTTTCAAATCATACGAAACAAACTACAAAGCCCTAATTGGTAAGATAAAAATATCTAGAAAGTGCAATGAGGAGGGTATTCCTTTCTTAGAGATAGCGGAAATGTTTAGCAGAGCAGATTTCAAGATTGAGTTTGAACCAACGGTCGACGCTCCAAAGAAGCCAGATATTAAGCTTGTTGATGTTACCAATAATCAAGAAATATATGTTGAAATTTCTCGATTAAATGATAGCGCTAAGCGAGTATTACAAACGCAAATGTATCATTCTATTTTTAACAAGTTAACTCGTGAAAGACCCATAATTCCATTTTCCGCTAAACTACTTAAACGTGCTGATGCAGATCAACTCTCAAGACTCTTAAGCGAGATAAACGACTTCAAAGAGCAGGCTCAAGTCAAACAGAAATTTCTCTTGTTCAAAGATTACTATAAGAACGATTTGCTTGAGTTAGCCGTGGCGCCAACAATCAAATCGAGAGAACTTAAGAGTTGGTGTAAGAAAAAAGGATGCGAAGTGGGAAACTTGATTGGTTTGAGCTTAGACAAAAATGAATTTGAAAGAATCCGCGATAATAAGATTAAGAGAGAAGCAAAGCAAATACCAGCTGGTTATCCTGGTTTAATTGTCATTCCAGTTGATCCCTTGTTTTTTTGGCTGCGTGATCCGATGAAAGTAATTATTGAACTAAGGAGAAGGGTTATTGAATTCCCAAATATTATAGGTGTTTTATTATATGCACATATTGGAAGTTCAAATAATGATGACATTAGATTTGACAAAAACTCGTTTTACAGTCAGCAGGAGATTTATAAAGACGTTCAGTTAAACAAGCTGTTTGTCTTTAATGAGAATCTTGAGGTTAATATGAAGGAAGATTCGTTAATCAAGATGTATAAAGCCCTTTTAAATTTACCACTTGAATAAAATTTTATTTTCGGAATTGTAGAACCAAATATATTGGATATTTAAGAACTGCTTGTTGTAATAAGATACACACTACAAAACCTATGGCACCTCAATCCAAACGGCTGGATACTCGGAAGGAGGGTAAAGCAGATACCGCCTAAAATTGTAAGAATTGACAATATTAAATAACGGGAGCCGAAGCTCCCGTTATAGGGTACACTCAATTAGGTGTTGACCGTTTATGAGGTTTAACTGTTTTTGTCTTACCTCCCTGTTTCCGTTTATATGGTTTTACAGGAACGATTTTTTTACCCTTTTCAGTTTTAGCCATTTTCACTAAACTTTAAAGGTTAAAGAAAAGTGGTCAATATTAAGCCCTGACCATCTAGGCATCTGCCTGGCTACCATCAATGTGGGCTATATGCTAAAACGACAATGAAGTTACAAAATTGGGTATCTTTGAAAAAGGTAATTCTTATTCTAATTCAATTAAAACCTATAATAATTGAATATCTTCCTGGGTAGCACCCAATGGTATGTTGCCTCACAATCGCCACAACGCATAGTTACATGGTGATCATGTCCGTCTTGTTCACTTTCATCCTCTAAATACTCAATAAAGTGCACATCACCTCCGCAATTTTTACAATCCCCTTCGCCTACATAATTATTTACCAAATTAGCGTTGTCGTTTGCAAAGTGGTCGCCAGATATTCCGTGAGCTAACTTCATATGTCCTGCCGCGCCTCGTGCGAACATCTCTTTGCTGCACACTGAACATACCCATCGCTTTTTCACTTTTAATTTTCTCATATTGGCAACTTATGTGAAATCCAACGAATAGATGCAGAATATAAAAACTTTGGCCCCTTAGTTATCCACGAATATAAATCTAAGCACGTTGGCATTATATCAAGCCGCCAACTGTCTATCAGTACTAGTATAAAAGTTGTAATAAGTCGCGCGAATCAAGTACACATCCTATGTGATCGTTAATTTGAATCGTGCGAATGCCTTTGCCGAATTTAAATTCAACCACGCGAATGCTACAAGCGTCCTTTCAGTGGTGAAGCACTGTTGTTGTAAAATTCATGTTTATTCACGTGAATCAAATTCACACTCTTTGTGATTAAGAACTCGAATCGCGCGAATGCCTTCACTAGATTTGAGTTCAATCTCGCGAATATCCTTAGACTTCGCTCGAATGCCTAGTTGCTAATGCGGTAACGCTATTTAATCTAGCTTTGCAAGTTGTACACGAATTTTAACGTCCTCCATCGCCTTCAGGAAACTTGTCAAAGTGTGTGATAGCGAAAGAAGGAGTATTGAATCGTGGTTGGTCCAACTTGATATTCTGACAATACTGGATCAAGTTCCTGGATGTTAGAGATTAACACCTCCATTCCAAAATTACTTCACAGCAATCTTCACAACGCTCATTGAATGGTCACTTATAACAGACAAAAAGAAGATGCCTGTTCTATCACTGCTGACATTAACCATTGCTTTATCACCGGTTATGAATTTTTCTTGCAACGTTCTACCTAAAATATCACTTACCGTAATTTTGGTATTTACCTGATGCTTGCTGAATGTGATAAAAAAACTTCCATCGTTCGGGTTTGGATAGATAATAAAATCTATATCGTGATTAATTTCATTAATTCCAGATAATTTAAAATCAAAAGGGTCAGAAAAGGTAGCACATGCGTTATTATCTGTGACTACCACTGAATACACTGAATCCTTTGTCGGACTGTACGACTGATTCGTTTCAAAAAAAAGTATTGTATTACCCATATACCAATGGTGCGATGGGCCGGGACTCGATACTAAGGTGTTGCCATTGCGCGTAATTGTAGGTTTAGGTGGATTAGGATTAACTATGATAATTTGCGAGGAGGTATCGCAACCACAACTTGAGCTATCTGCAACCAAACTAATGGTATAGGTTCCAGGTGTTGAAAATACCCTTGAAGGGTTTGGTACAGAATCAAACATAACGCCATCCTCCAACCAAGTAAATTGAGAGGTATTTATTGACGTGCTAGTAAAGGATATGGTATCTCCAGGACAAATAGAAGTATCACTTACATTGAAATCCGAGTTTATTGGGCACAATGATAAAAATAAAATATAAACTGCTCCCACTTCCGGTCCCCCATCATCATCGCCTGCAGCTACAATGGCTAGATCCGGAGCGCCATCCTTATTCAAATCTCCAATAACTGAGCCGCCCGTCCCGAAGTAATCAAAATTCTCGAGACTATCGGGCATCTTCCCTCGTGTGCTACCTATTTCCTGATATGCTATTACATCAGAATTTGAGTCAAGCAGCAATGTATATATTGCCCCTAAATCATAGCCGGAATCATTTTTATATGGTGACATGATCATCATATCGTTTACGCCATTACCGTCAAGATCATATTGGTAAGCATCACCTAACCTTGTATAATCCCATAGATCAACAACCCCGCTAAAATTGCCTTGTGTATCACTTATCTTATTATGGGATTTGACTGTTCCATCGGTATCCATAAAAAGAATCCAGGTAGCACCTTGATCAATTCCCCCGTCATCATCTCCTTCCGCACCAACCGCGAGATCAGATATACCATCCCCGTTCATATCTCCCAAACAACTTACCCCTGATCCGAAGGAATCATCATCCTTCAGAAGGCCATTAAAATTTCCATCTTTCGCACTAATTTTTTGATGTGACTTAACTGTTCCATTTGAATCAAGAAATAATATCCAAACGGCACCTCTGTTATTACCAAAATCGTCATCATGAGGAGCTGCAACCGCAATATCATTTACGCCATCCTGGTTGAGATCACCTATTGCACAAAGATCTTTGGCAAACCAACTATCATAGCTGAGTACTCCCGTAAAATTCCCCTGAGTGGCACTTATTTTTTGTTCTTTCAAGACCGTCCCATCATTTTTCATGAATAATATCCAGACAGCTCCTCTTTCCAAACCACCATCATCGTCCATGCGAGCTCCCACTGCCAGATCTACAACACCATTGCCGTCCAAATCACCTATCGTATCAACATCAGACCCGAACCAATCATTAATGTCTAAAACTCCTGAAAAACCACCGTCTGTACTTGAAATTTTTTGGTGCGATTTTACCGTACCATCCATATTCATGAATAAAATCCAGATCGCTCCATGGTTTAAACCACCATCAGAATTAAGTTCCTGCCCGACAGCAAGATCAATTATTCCGTCACCATCTAAGTCACCCAATGAAGTTATGCCGGTACCAAATCGGCCGCCCGAAGCAATGTCTCCCGTAAAATTTCCTGAGGTGGCACTTATTTTTTGTATGAACTGTATCGTACCTATCTGGGAATAGGTTGCCATGCTTATTGTTAATGCAACCAACAAAGCTATGATCTTCAACATGTAAATAAATTTAACGATTTAATACCAAACTATTGGCAAATTAGTTTGCCGCGCTGAATAACTTTCTTGTCGTATACTACTTCGAAGAAATACAAACCGCTAGCCAGCTCTCCTTTAATAAAAATGGTATTCTCCGAGCTAAGGTTTACCTCTTTGTACATCGTTCCAAATAAATCGTAAACTATAAATACGGGGTTTCCCTTTTTATAATTGGCAAAATCTTCAATTTGAATATTGCTAAAATCAGAGAAAGGATTGGGGTAGATCTTAACCATGCCAA
>JACZTA010000062.1:0-4856 GCA_022573915.1 Bacteroidota bacterium
GCCATTCACTTCCGGCCCGGTATATATCGGAGCTTGCATGTGCTTCTTGTTTGTGCTCGGACTATTCCTTGTCAATGGCAGGATGAGGGTATGGATAATTATCGCAACGCTACTAAGCATATTTCTTAGTTGGGGCCGGCATATGTCGTGGTTTTCTGACCTGTTCTTCGACTATGTACCTATGTTTAATAAATTCAGGAATCCTTCGATGTGGCTAACAATAACCTGTTTGATGGTTCCCACCCTTGGAATATTAGGTCTCAATAAAATATTAATGGATAGGGAAGCTGCCAAGAAATTTTTAATAACAAAACCACAATTCAACTTTAGAAATATTAATTTATTTAAGTCACCAATTACGCTTTTGCAATTTGTCTTCATAATTGTTGGCGGAACAACTTTCTTTTTTGTGCTATTTGGGAGTTCCTCTTTTGACTTTATCGCCAGTTCAGACACTCAACTCAGAGAGAAGGGTTGGCCAATTGATGCCCTCCGTGCAGACAGGGCTAACCTGCTTAGAATGGATTCGATACGCTCTTTTATCTTCATTCTGCTCATGTTTGGTTTAATATGGGGATTTTTAAAGGATAAGATCCATAAGAACGTCCTGATCCTCGGGATTGCCATTTTAGTCGTAGTTGATATTTGGTGGATTGATACCCGTTACATGAACGAGGATTCCTACACATCAAAAACTGACTATAGGAATCAGTTTAAACCCAATCAGGCAGATCTGGCAATCCTCAATGACAAGGATCCAAATTACAGAGTATACAACCTAACTGTTGGAAACCCATTTACAGATGCCATGACTTCCTACCATCATAAATCTGTTGGAGGATACAACGCAGCTAAGTTGATCAGGTATCAGGATCTCATCGAGAAGCATATTAGCAGAGGCGAGATGAGAGTATTCAATATGTTAAACACGAAATATTTTATTGTCGGGGATTCAAACAACGATAACAAACCTACCGTGCAAGCCAATCCGGATGCTTTAGGAAATGCATGGTTCGTACAAAATATTAAGTGGGTGGCAGACGCAGATTCAGAGATGCAAGCCCTTGGCATATTTGATCCGGGGAGTCAAGTGGTCATCGATGAGCGATATCATAATTATATGGATGGGCTCAACTTGAATTTTGATCCCGAGGCAACTATTACACTTACAGAATTTGCACCCAACAGGCTTGTATATGAATGTGATGTTAAAGGCGAAGAGCAGTTTGTCGTCTTCTCCGAGATTTACTATGAAGGAGGAGGCAGCGACTGGGAATCTTCCATCAATGGGGAAAAGAAAAATCACATCAGAGTGAATTATGTTTTAAGAGGAATGAGAGTACCTCCCGGACAAAGTGAGATCGTCTTCGAGTTTAAACCACCTTCTTATTTTGTTGGTGAAAAAGTATCCATGGCAGCTTCGATACTCCTGGTGTTATTTATGCTGTCCACATTCGCTTATTCATTGAAGAAAAAAGATCCGGAGCTTGAAGAGGTTGTGGCGGAAACAGAAGGGGATTAGTTAAAGGGAATTGTTGAAAAACGCGAAACATAAAACAGATTCTTGAATGCTTTCAAGTACTTAATTGGGGGGTGGGGTCAAAGCTAGGCTCACGAGCCTAGCTCGGGATTTTTCGACGTTTTTGAACCTAAATATTGCTCTCTTACAGAAAAAAACAGACATTTTTTAAGTAAGAATTTTCAAAGTTTTCCACGCCATACGGAATTAAAATATTGAAAATTTTAATAAAACGTTAAATTCACAAAGCAGAAAAACAGGTCCTTTAGCCTTAGCGTGAAACAACCCTAATAGCTCATCGACTTATTTTATCTAATTGCTCACACATCTTAACTGCTAAAGATTTTCGGCTAAATTTATCAATGCCGTAACTTCCAATATTAAGTATTTTGGATTGATATTGCACGAAATATTCCAATAGGATTTTTTGTATTTCATTTATATCGTCAAACCCTGCCACTTTTCCGGCATTAGTTTCTTTAATGATGCGCGCACTGTCCCCTTTATCCGGTCCGATACAAAGAATAGGACGCCTGGCGCCTAGGTACTCATAGAGCTTCCCGGGAATAACTCCGCTCACATTAGGGGTGTCGTTGATAGGTAATAACAATACCTGGCTTTCGCGTAGCTTATCGATCGCCGCACGATGTGGTAAATGATCAATCAGTTTCAGATTAGATTCGAGCCCTGATTGATTAATATCATTGATAGCCTCAAAGTCGGTAGGCCCAATGAGAATAATCTCAAGATCTTCTTTGAACTGAGGATTGGAATCGCAGATTCTTTCTAAGACCTTCCATAAACTTTTTGGATTCCTGTCTTTATTAAGTGATCCCACATGCGTCAATGAAAATGATTTAGAAAGTGCCGGTTCCCCACCTTCAAAATCTGCTTCATCATAACCATTTGTGATCACTTCAATTTCTCTTCCGCATAGCTTTTTAAAGTCCTCTGCCCAGCTCCAACTCACCGTTACCACCTTGTCTGCAGTCGTAAGTACTTTTTGTTCCAACCTCTTATGCTTCCTGTCAGCTCTTTTTGAAAGCATCAGCTGATCATAAAAATCGATATTCGTCCATGGGTCCCTGAAGTCGGCCAACCATGGTAATCCTAACTTTTCTTTTAATCCAAGTGCGATCATGTGCATACTATGTGGAGGGCCATTACTGAGGATCGCATCAACTTTATGGTCTTTTAAATATTTTACTAAAAATTTAATCGATGGTTTGATCCAGAATTTTCTTGCATCGGGAATAAAAAAATTTCCCCTGATCCATATTGATAATCTTTGTCCAGGTCCGGCTTTCTTCTTCTCAGTAATAAAGCCGGAGTAAACTTTCTCACCTTTCTTTTTTCCCGTCAACTTCTTGTAAAAATAATATGGCTCCCAAATGGGTTGTTTGATAACCACGGTTCCTTCCGGCACTTCCTCTAATAAAGAGTCATCCTGCAAAGCCATTTCGCCACCTTCGGCGGTATAAATAACAGGTTCCCAACCGCCATCCCTTATATATTTACTGAATTTCAGCCAACGCTGAACGTCAACAACTCCGGCAGGAGGCCAATAGTATGTTATGACAAGAACTTTTTTCACCTAATAAATCCTCTTTCCGTATCCATTGGAATAGAGCCTCAGTTTATTCAGGTTCACTTTGAATTTTTTATTACAATGATCTTGAATAGAGATTCTATCAGAATGAATTTCAAACTTTCTGATGTGCCTTACTCCATTATATTTGGCTTCCAAGGTCAGGCTCCGTTCGCTGATATGTAACATCGAAGCTTTTGCCTTCTTTATCATTCTGAAGACACCGCGCTGGTCCTCTATAAAATCGTTTTGTTCCACGCCGTCTACTATGATTCCGTTATGCGCTTTCACCGACCTGAATTCGTTACGCCTGTCAGGAAGGGGAGAATATATATAAGTTCCGGGATCAACTATCACATTGTGCGTATCTATGTTCAGTTCAAACGACAACTTATCATTATGCGTATGAGAAAGATTATAATATTGTTTTGGATTGGTACATGCACTTACCAAAAGGTACAGCCTTGTCGATCGGAATAAGTAAAGTTGTGAATCTGGATAAACAAATATTTGCAAACCCTCCAGAATATCCTGGCCATCTGTTGTGGGAATATCTATTATCGTTTCTTCCGAATAATTCAATTCGGTAATATGATCTCCGCCGCCGTAGGTAAGCGGGTCTTTTACTTTAGGTGGCGGAACATCCAATGTCTGTCCCTTAGCCAATTCCTTTATAAAAGATATTTCAGGAGAAAATTGATGATCGTAATTATTAAAATCATCCACACTAAACAATCCACTAATAGAACTTGTAAATGGCCCTTGGTGTAAAAGATCCTCATCCCAATATTTATCCTCTGCTCCTCCAAAGGATTGAATCTCTTGCAGATTTTTGTATTTCGCGAGTGCTTGTCCCCAGTTGATCATCGTCCCACAGGGGCTCAACTTTAAGAGTCTGCCGCTGTCATTATCTCCTACCTGGGGTATTTCATTATTGGGCTTTGTCAACTGCTGCAGCATAAATGACGAAGCAAGTAATTTTTTGAAGAACCATTCGGGTAGTTTATCTTTTTCACCATTTCCTAAAATGAGTGAAGTACAAATGATCATCGCCTCGTTAACAAATCGATGGTAGCAGGTGGAGCCTTCAAAATACCCACCGTCATCATAAAAATGCTTTTTCATTTCAGCAACAAGTTCGTTGATCGCAAATCGTTTCCAGTTGTCCATTTGAGGAGATTCATCCAGGTAGCTTGAAACGAATAACAGGCCGGCCAGGTTAAAAACATAATGATTGTTGGACAGCGTTTCTTTTTCTTCCAGGTTATCTACGATGTGCTGCCCATGGTCGTAGATGGAGTTTGTTACAATTTGCATGAACTCTACGTCCAACAAATTTTTGTCATCAATTTGTGTAAATAAATCCAGCGCAATGAGCAGGTTTACGACTCGTATCCCTACATCCATAGAGGTTGCCCAGTTCACACCCATTCGAACAGGGTTGGCAAGTATGAAATCCAATACCTGACTCCTGAATTCAAGTATGAGTGCTTGTTTTTTCTCAGGAAGTATCCTTGCAAATAATGCCATCTGCGGCAAATGCTGCATTCTTGCGAGTTCCCAGGGCATCTTTTTATCTACTCCCGGAGGAAGATATTCTCTAATGTCCTTGTACCAGGCAAAAGCATCCCAGCGAAATCCTGATTTGTTATCCCTCTGCCAATCTATTGGCTTATATGTTGCGTGCTTGCTTAGAAGTACATTCCAGATTGTCTTTGAATGTTGGAGGTGCGGATCGGAAACAACCTC
>JACZTA010000062.1:4866-15632 GCA_022573915.1 Bacteroidota bacterium
CCTGCTTCATCAGGCGGCTTAATAGACAGGGAATTGTACTTGAATCCTTCCATTCCTCCCACTTTGTTGTTATAACTATATTCAATCCAGCCACTCCCCAATAAATCAAAATGATGATCCAAATATTGACCTGCAAGATGTTCAGCAACTTCCTTATCCATTGAGGAAAGATCGATGTTGTGAATGTTTATTTTACCTAATCCGGAGATAGCAGGTGCTACCGCGGATCTATTTTCGGAACCCGTGTCTACCCTGCGCTTTTTAGGATCAATTAGTTTATGCCGCAGTTTGCTAATGACCTTTTTGACAAGAATTCCCACGGGGATATTTCTGAGGTCATAATATGTCTCTTTAAAATTCAAAATCTGATTTATATTGCTTTAGTTTGATCCTTAGACTTCTTACTTACAACAATGAAAAAACTGATGCCAATTACGGCGCATGCAATTATTTTAGAAGCAACATTTCCATATGCTGCACCCAATATGTCATAATTGTTCATCAAATAATAATAGGGAAGTATCGATGCAAGAAGAACAATTACAGCATTATAAAAGTTGATATTCAGCTTCCCTAATCCAATAAGCGCAGGACCCACGAAAGAATAAAGATTCCTGATAAACCAACTGATAATAAATATATTCAAAAATGGAATCGATGCATCATATTTCCCTGCGAAGGCAAATTTGATCAAGGTGGGAGAAATAAATAATGCCAATGCGGTTATTAAAGTTGATAAGATCAGGAACAACAAATAGTACTTTTTAAATACCCTTAACCACTCCTTGAAATCGGATCCTTTTTCGGAGAAATATGGAATAGCTATCTGCTGAACCGTGATCGTTATTAGCTGCAACGCAACAAGCAATGTCAAAGCAAAGCTATAATAACCAACCGCCGCCCGATCCACGATCAGATAATTAATCAGGATCAGATCGAGGAACACCGAGACCTGGGTGATCACATTCGAGGAGAACGCAAATTTTGCTAACGACCAATGTATTTTTAAAGGATTCTTAATACCTGAAAACGGATTTAAACCTTTATGCAGGCTTCTGATCTTTCTAATAAAAAAGATTGAAGTAAGCCCGAACGCAAATATAATCCCGCCAATGAATCCTTCCATTCCAAAGAAGTAGGTGAGTAGGACGATCATGCCCAGCCCGGTCAATTTGGTGATCATCTGAATATTGGCCAGTTCCTTAATTTTTTTAAGAGCTTGTAAATATGCCGTCAATATCCTGTTAAATGCGATGGGAATTAATGCGATTGTATATAGTAAGAAGTAATAGTTAAGCGTAGTATCAGGCGAGATAATTCCGGTTAGTGCACAAACTATAATTCCTGATGCTGTTAGCAATGTGGCAATCAACGTGAACCTGACTGCATTATTGAAGAGTGCTCTTTTTTCTTCCAGGGTTCTTTTTTCAGAACAGAGTTTGAGCACCGACGTGTTAAAACCTAAACCGGCCACTATCGCAGCGATTGTGGTATATGCCTGCATGATCTTGATCCTTCCCATGTCCTCGGGTGAGACAAGCCATGCTACAAACAGTTGTGAAAGAAAGCCTACGATCTGAATCGTAAAGTTGGCAGTGAGCAGATGAAAGAAGCCCTTCCTGTATATAGAAGTCAGGAGATGCTTAAAAGTATGTATAAGCGTGTTTGAATTATTACTCAATGAGCTCAGTTATTTTGGAAATATTCGAGCATTTTAGGCATATTCTTTTTGAACTGCCATCGGGATTCTATTGTAGTTTTTCGTTTCATCAGTTCTTTCTCTTCGGTACGAATGCCTTCAATAATCGAACTCATTCTCTCAGCAATTAATGACGGTTCGTTTGCGATTAAATTCAGCTTTAGATCAAATTCTTCTTCAAACTTTTGATATGGGTAAAGATTTGTTGCGATAATTTCCTTTTTTAATAATAGCGGCTCAAGAAAAGAGGAAGAAAGTTGATCTCTTTCCAATATCTGAATGCCTGCATCCATTTGCTCCCATATATTTCGGATATCGTTTTCAGACAAAAATGGATGTTCGATTATTTTTATAAACTCTTCTACACCTGAATTTTTAATATCCTCGGAGTAATTCTTTAGCAGCTCTTTCTTGTTATGATTACCTAACCAGAAGTAAACAATAAATTGATTAGCCAATTTCTCATGGAGAAGTTCTACTGCCTTGATGATGAGATCATGCCGATTGTTAGACATAATGGATTTTGGGAAAAAGAATTTAGTCTTATTTACAGGTAATTGTTTTATAAAGTCATTTGCCCAAGTGGATAAATTTGGACTATCACTTGTCTTGAAAAAACTATCTACCATGCCCCAGTTCATAATGATCGGTTTCAAACCTTTAATCTGCAATAATGTTCTTTGGGTGCCATACCATGAGCATTGAATAAAATTGCATCGACGGAAAAAGTATCTGTAGAAAGCCCCTTGCAATGTATTACTCACTGCAATATCAGGAACCGGATCACTCCAGACATTAAAGTTGATTTTTGATTTTTTATTCTTAAATAATAGAATTAACAACAAAATGGGTTTGGGAGTCCAGTTATGCACCCAAAGGAGATCATATCTTCTTACTAATTCAAATAAGAGCTTTATCAATGAAAACCTGCTTATAATACTGATTGAGTTATATTCAGAGAAATCAAAATGTTCATTTTTGTTGAAATAAAAATACGTGAGCGTGTGTTTGTCTGAATTGTCTTGAAAATAATCCAGGAACTTTTTTATGTTATGTCCCTTGCCCGGTCCGAACATTAGAATCTTCATGCTCTTAAATCAAATAATCTATTTGTTGAAAAATTTTCGGACTTTGTTGTATTCATTCCACTGACCTATATCAAGCCATGAACTTTCATTAACCGGGAACACACCTACCCGTCCTTTTCTTTTTTGAATGATTTCAATTAGTTCCGTGATATGAAACAATTCATTTTTTGGAACCTCGTTTAGCAAATGAGGTTCGAGTATGTACATACCTGAGTTCACCATGAAGGTTAATTCGGGTTTCTCTTCAATCTTTTTTAACAATCCATGTTTGCCTACTTCCAGTGTTCCATACGCGATAGGATAGTGTTTAAGTGCGGAAACAATACTCAGTTCATTATTATTCTCTTGGTGGTATTTATAAATTTCCCGGTAATCCTGATCAATCAGAATATCACAATTTGTTATAAAGAAACTGGATTTAATTTTCCCATTTAACAAATGAAGACTTCCCGCAGTGCCTAGAGGTTTTTCCTCTTTAATAAACTCAATACTGTAATTCTTTTGATCCAGGCTGTCAAAGTAATTTGTGATCATTTCTCCTTTATGGTTTATGGAGACATAAAATTTATTTACACCCACCTCGGTAAAGCGCTCAATGATCAGGTCGATAATAGGTCTGTCTGTTACAGGCACCAAAGCTTTTGGGATCATGTCGGTTATGGGTTTTAGCCGTGTACCTTTCCCTCCTGCCATTATTACAACGGGTAGATCTAATGATTTCTTACCGCTAGGTTCTTTGGAATCAAATATATCGGCCCAGAAACGTATATCAACCAGGTTATTATCTTCATCAAGAATGGGCATAAATTCGGCACTGTATTTTTCCATTACTTCCTTCACTTTTTTATAACTGTCGGAAGATTGGGCAACCCTCACTTGTTCACGTAATATTTTTTGGATAGGGGTTTTAAGAGAAACATTCTTTATGATGGCTCTTTGGATATCTCCAATACTTAATAAGCTGAAATATTTATTAGATTTTGTTACTATCAATAACTTCGCATTTTCACGGTCCATTTGTTTCAATGCAAGTAAAACTGATTCGCCTACATCAATACTAAGCGTTAATAATTTTTCCTTTGGTAGCATTAAAAGTTGTTTGTTTTGAAAAAGATTTAATAAAATGGATTAAGAAGCTTCATTAAAAGTTGTATTAATAGAAACTAATAATCCAAGTCATTTCGAGAGATCAAATTATTTCCTGGATTAACATAAATGCTTCAGCATATTATTTTCCTATTCTGCTGTCTCCGTAATGAGCAAGTGCTCTTTTTGTATCCAGACTTCTTGGATGTAGAGGAGCCATTATTTCAGAACGGTATAATTCCATGATCTTCTTCATTCTTTTCATCTTAATTTCTTCATTTAATGGCTCTATTACCCGTAAAGCTAATGCTTACTAAAGAAATTGTTCGAATTCAGTGCCTTTTAACTCATTTAATACTTTATCAATGATTTTCTGCTCCAGGTTTTCTTTCCAATCGTCCACCTTTTTGTTTGCTTTAAATACACTCGAGGGATGGTCCTCATATTTCGAAAGTGATTCAGCTATAAAATCATTTGTTTGACGGTGAAATTCCAACTTGCAAAATTCATAGATTTTTTTGGATTCATTCACAGGATCTTTAAAAAGATCTTCATATTTGACCAGGTAAAATTTATCCGGATATCGATCTTTCATTTCCAAAAACATCTTTGTGGCTTCCTGCCATTTGTGAAATCCAAAATATTCTTCCGGTTTGTACTCATTCTTACTCTGCCCAAATCGCCACACATCTTCGAAATTCCATTCTTCCATGAATTCCATCGGGTTATTTTTCCAGGAACTAAGATGTCCGCAAGGATGACGCACAATGGCGAGTATTTTTATTTCATCAAATTCAGCTAAAAACCGTGGAATCAGATAAAGATATCTAACCATTTTGAAAGCTAGTGTATCAGGGTTATTGTTCTGCACTTTAAATATTGGGTAAATACCCTTTTGTTTTTCTTTTACCCGATCGAGAAAATCATCTTCGTATTCAAACAACTCATTAAAAAACTGAATGATCTCTTCCCTGGTGCTTCGTACATTGATCCTGTCCTTGAAGGAATTTGAAAAGAGAGGCTGATATTTATACGTGACCGCGGGTGAGCTGTCAATTATTTGCCCGAGCCAGCTAGTGCCTGATCTTGGCACGCCATAAATTGAAAGAATTTTGGATGGTTTCAAGTTCATGTTGTAAATGTTAAACAGTCATCATACTCTATATTTCAAAAGAATATTCCCTATCGTTTTAGATTTTTCCGGATTCTTTTCTTCCCAACCCTTAATCAATTTGGTATAGATTTCTTGGTTATGTACTTTTTTTCCAATCGAAAAGATCGCTCTTTCTTTTGAAAAATTAGCTTTAAATTTATACAGTGGGTCTTCAACCGAATCTGAATTTCCTCCTCCAAAATGAAAATAATCACAATTATTTTCGATGGCTACCTTGATACCCACATCCAGGGCAAAGTTGTTTGATGCGAGCGATTTGAATTCACTGTCTCTGGCGGACAAATGATAATGCGCAAAGGATCCATAGATGAAAAGGAAAATTCCTTGGATCAATTTGTCGCCATGATACACTTCGATTATATGAACATTATCTTCCAAAAGATCTTTAAAATCACTAAAATAACTGTTGCCAAAATAATAATATTCTTTGGCATCAATCTCTTTCATGGTCCGCTCATACAGATCGGCAAAGTCTTGAACACTTAATGTTTTTCCGTGCAGTACCTTATACGATAATCCATTTTTAACAGCCTTTCTAATCATATTCCTGTTTACAGAGGAATACATATCATCCCAAATTTTGTCATATCCCAAGTTCAGATTCAGCTTTATAACTTCTCTTTGTCTCAGGATCTCCAAGTGGTCTTTTGAGAATTCAGCGTTATTTAGGAGAGGGTGGAATCTCACAAATTCAGCCACAATGTTTTCCTCAGCGCTAAATTCTTGAAATGCTTTATAAAAATTCTTGATAAAATCCGGGTCATAAGTATTTGTTATGACGCCGTGAAATCCATATGCGCTTTGGATATCGAAATATTCACCATCCAGATCCAGCAGATCAAGCTTGTTGATAGAATTCTTCAGAAACGAATAAAGTGCAAGTTTTCCTTCCTCTTCATATACAAAACAAAATGGATCTCCTTCACCTTTTCGCAATTGTACCTTATAATATTCCGGAGTAAAATAGATATCCTGCTGGTCTGGCGGGAGGTTTTTTATTTGTTCGTTCCACGCATTCTCATCTGAAATATTTAATAACTTATAAGACATTAATCCGAGTTCAATTATATTTTTCTATACTTGATTTAATGATTGCTATCACTTCTTCATCTATTTTCCCGTTGATAGGAATTGATAATATTCTTTTAGACAGATTTACGCAGGATGGATAATCTTTCTCATTGATTTCTTCGGGTAAATTCCAATGAACCGGACAGAAAATTTTATGCTTCATCAATTCATTTCTCACGTCATTTCTATTGTCTATCGAGATTGGAAATACCAGGGGCACAATATTGTCAGGGAGATTGCCATAAAAGGCATACGAGCTAAAATGTTCAGACAGTATTTTAAAATTGTTTTTCCTTTGAGTGTTCTGATCCTGAATATTGAGCTTTTTTATCATCGTTCTATTCGAGCTGTTAAACCCGAGGATATTATCTGAATAATAATTTCTTGAGGAAATACTAAGAAATCGTTGGGCAGATTTATCTGTGGTAAAAATGCTATGGTAGTTCAAATATCTTAACCACTGGCCAATTCGCTTATTGAAATTGTACTTAGAATTGGTTCCTCGGCTATTCTCCATAGCCTTCTTTGACATGATCACACTTCCATCAAAAGGCGTGAATTTTCGGAAACTGTTGAATATATAATCTCCCACCGGAGCCAGATCTGAAAAACAACTTTGAACATTATCCTCAATGATCCTGATCCCTTTTTGTTTTTGTTCATTTAACAGATCGTATGTCGCGTCGGATTGAGGAAATCCAAAATAATTGATAAATAAAATTGCATTTACGTTTACGGATAATTTTGATGAAAGATCTTGGATATCGATCTCTAGTTTGTCATTTACGTTATAGAATCCATAATCTATGTTTTCTGATTTGATCGCATCTAAAACAGTGGGGCAGGTGTAAGCAGGAACGAGAATCTTGGTATTCTTTACCTCATCGAGAATATGTTTAACAATGAGACGAATAGAATAATAACCTCCATGCGTATAGGTTGGTAAGTAACTGGGGTACTTTTCCTTGAAGTAAGTTTTGTAGTCAAACTTATCTTTTTCCAATATTAGAAATGGACTATAGTACGGTTCACCTCCTAGATGAAATTGTCCCATTGAGAAAAGTTTATTTAAAATATTCTCGCACGAAAATTATTCAAATTCGCACAGAGCTCGGAATATTAACTATTCTGGCTTCAAGCCATTCTGCATTTGCCGATTCAAATACCTGTTCATCTTTATACATTTCCAGTTTATACATCAATCTCCAAACAGGCCTGGTCATTATACTCGCGTCATTCGTTTGTTTTAAGAATTCATTCCTTTGGTCAAGATCTTTCAAAAAAACAGTGTTGAGCCAATAATTACTTATAGAGTCAACCGGCTCCGTGAAAAACTCGATGTTCTGATCTTTGAAAAACTCAGAATATACGCCAGCCAACTTTCTTTTATCCTCGAGGAATTTATCAAGTGTTTCCATTTGAGCACAAGCAACAGCCGCATTAATATTGGGTAACCTCAAATTATAACCGGTTTCATCATGCACGTATTCCCACGCATGAGGAACCTTAGCCGTAGTTGTGATATGCTTGGCCCTCTTGGCAATTTCTTCATCATCTGTTATGATCATACCACCACCTCCGCAGGTAATCGTTTTGTTGCCATTAAAACTGAAAACGCCGATCTTACCAAAAGTCCCTGTATGTTTATTTTGATAAAAACTACCTAAGGATTCAGCCGCATCCTCCACAACAGCGATGTTATATCGACCACAAATGGAAATGATCCGTTCAATGCTGACGGGATGCCCAAAGATATGCACCGGGACACATGCTGAGATCCGCGCACCGGATTGATTGTTATAACAAAAACCATCATCTTTGATCGTCGTATTTTCAGATAAGAACCGTTCCAGACTTTCGGGATCCATGCCCATGGTTGCTTTAGATACATCCACGAACACCTGGTTAGCACCCAGGTAGGTAATGGCATTTGATGAGGCTACAAAAGTCAGGGGTTGGGTTATTACTTCGTGGCCTTGCTCAACGCCAACCAGTTTCATGGCGATCTGAAGAGCGGTAGTACCATTGACCATCGCTATCGCGTGTGCGCTACCGGTGTAATCCTTGATCGATGCTTCAAACTGGTCCACAAACTTGCCGATATAGGAAACGAATGTTGAATCTATTACCTCTTCAAGATATTTTTTTTCATTCCCCATGAATCTTGGCTCATGAAGTGGAATGAACTCTTTGGTATCAAAAACCTTCCGTATAAAATCTATGACAGGCTTAAACATTCGAATATTTTTGGTCGTCGGGATTACCGATCTTATTCCCCTCGATAACTTCCTTGATCTCTTTGATCCCATCAGGTACACGCTTTGTGATAGAAAAGTCCAAATTAGAAGTGATCTTTTCAAATGAAACCCGGTAATCCCTGGGATCTTCGTCCTTTTGGACATACTTAATGGAAGCGTCAGGAAAGAATTTTAGAAGCTCATTCACGATCATTTTTTTCTGGTAATTTTCATCGGTATCACCTACATTATATACCTGGAACGCGGTTTGTTCTTCAGAAGATTCGATCACACTTAAAACAGAGCGGCAAAGATCAATTACATGACAATAAGGACGCCAGAACTGCTCTCCATAAATGACCAATTCCCGGCCCAATGCGATCTCTTTCGTGAATTCGTTGACGGTTAGATCAAAGCGAGGCCTGGGTGATATACCATACACGGTAGAAAATCGGAGACAAGTTGGTTTGCAGACATTAGATCTATCCTGTGCAAGAAGATATTTCTCAACCTCTACTTTGGTTTCCGCATATAAAGAGACCGGAGCCAGTGCAGATTCTTCAGTTACGTATTCGTCCGGGTTCTCCATTTGTCCGTAGTTACTGCAGGTAGAAGCAAAAATGAATCTCTTTACTCCTGCTTCATTGGCCATCTTGTAAATAAGTTTGGAGCCTTTGAGGTTAACCGATTTAGTTAGTTCCGGTTCTTTTGCACATGCAGGATCTCCAACGATCGCAGCCAGATGAGCTACATGATCAATACCGTTGAGTGCTCGTTCAAGATCCGCTTCATTACGAACATCTCCTTCAATAAACTCAAAAGAAGGATTATCCCTGATCTCATTCAAAGCATCATCCCCAAACATCAAACTATCGATTACTCGCACAGAGTAACCTTCATCCAGGAGTAATCTAACTAAGAGGCTACCAATATAACCTGCTCCACCACTGACCAGGATCTTAATATCATTTTTAGACATAGGGTTTTGAACCTAAAATTTAACTTAGACTTCACAAATTTATTAAAAAAAGGAGTAGCGCTTCGATGTGAGATTAATACAACGAGCGTTTGCGGACTAATTAATGTAATCAAATTAGAGAAAATTCTAATTTCAATGTTAAAAAAGGTTAATTTGTAAATAAACCTATTGTTTCCATGAAGTTTAAGTGGTTCATATTATTATTACTCTCTTTTTATTTGACTAGCGATCAAGCATTTAGTCAGCAGACATTTCAACGGGCTTACGGTGGTTCTGGAAATGATTATGGCAAATCTGTCATTCAGATTTATGACGGAAATTACCTGATCGTTGGAGAAACAACCAGCTCAGGTGCCGGTGTGAGAGATGTGTTTGTAATGAAAATTGACACAGCTGGTAATCTGCTATGGAGCAATACCTATGGAGGTACCGGTGATGAAGACCTCGCCTCCGGAGATTTACTGCAAACAGCAGATAGTGGATTTATTATTCTTGGCAGGACAAAAAGTTTTGGGGCAAGTGGGTGGGATATATATTGTGTTAAGCTTGACTCGGTGGGTACGATAGTTTGGGAAAATCGCTACGGCGGAAATGTTACAGATAATGGAGATGGTATTTATCCAACTCATGATGGCGGGTACATCATTACTTCTTCACAAACCAGCTATACCGTTGGATCGAATGATATTTCACTTCTTAAAATCGATGGATCAGGTAATTTAAAATGGACAAAGACTTACGGTGCATCCAGTGCGGATCATCCTGGGAAAATAAGAAGAACAAGCGATAGTGGATTTTTTATTGTGGGCAACACTTTGAGCTTTGGTTTAGGAAGCAGGGTTGCGTTCCTTATAAGAATAGACTCTCTTGGTAATAAACTCTGGCATAAGGTGTATAATGGTGGCCAGGATGAAGGATTAATGACGCTTGAATTGACACTGGACGGTGGTGTAATTATGCTGGGCAGTACAAAATCAGGAGGAGCCGGTAACTGGGATATGTTTCTAATAAAAGCGGACTCAGCCGGAAATGTACTTTGGGCAAAATCTTATGGAGGCTCGGGCATTGATAGGGGTATCAGGATAATTACAGAACCAAATGGCGATTACACTATTGCTGGGCATAGTGAAAGTGTCGGAAATGGCAGTAGAGATTTGATTTTAATGAGGATAGACAGTGTTGGTACTGCTATATGGACACGCGCTTATGGAACTTCACAATTTGAAGAAGCAGGTTGGTGAACTTACCTCCTCTCTCAGTACGATATCTGAGGATCGACGTCAAGAGCGGATCAAGAAGAAGGTTGATGCTGTCCCGATCCCTGCGATTCGGAAGTTTATTGAACCTTTGTATGAACTCGCAACCTCTACGGCCAAGACTGTGAAGTTTACGGCGAAAGATGATGAGGATGCGAAGGATACAGAGGTCGAGG
>JACZTA010000297.1 GCA_022573915.1 Bacteroidota bacterium
ATACATCGTAAATCTGATCAGACAATACATTTTTGATTGAATTATCTACTAAAATGACTGTACGATCATCAGAATTCAGATCGTTACTTGGTAGTCCAACCTCTGCTACACCAATCTTTTTTGCCCGATCAGACGAGGCTGCAAAAGCCCAGTCGAAACCGGTTTCTGCAGTTAGGAACTTAGCGTTAGGATGATCAGAGTTACCATATACATCAATTTTATCGCCACTTTTTCCTACAAACATTTTCAGTGCATACATAGAGAATGGTTCATCCAGTGGATCTTCCAGAGGCAGGCCGGTAATAGCTACGATCATATATTTATCATAACCAAATCCACCTGCAGTATTATAATCTACCCGAAAGACGGCATCTTCCGCATCTCCGTGACCACTTCTATCCATATTAAAAGGCTTGATGATTGCAATACCTTTCAGTGGATCAACAGACCAAAACAACTGTAAAGCGATACCCATATCCGGTTCGTTGATCGACAAAGCATCAAAGATGTTAAGCTGGTAGTCCCATTTAACACCTTCAAACGTCACGTCCGCGATAATTTCGACATCCTTTATTCTGTCGTCGCCATCGCTTCTAAATGAAAATGACATCGGCTTATTGATATCGTGGACCCGAATTGCATTCATAATATTTTCCACCATGTCACCTGCACCTTCACCTACATGGATGAATGTTCTCAGATGATGATAGATATGGTTGCCTTCGAGCGTATCGACAGCAGCACCACCGGTCTTACCACTTCCCTTCCCAACAAACGTCTCGAAACTAATTGCGTCCGGAATATCAATCTTAAACTCAGACGGTAAAATACCATCCTGAGCTCCCGGTAACAAATCGTTTCGTCTACAACTTTGGTTCAATACCGAAAATGCCAGTAAAGCAACCAAAGAAAAAATTCTTAAAACTCTCATGATTTGAAATTTTGATTAAAAAATAGGTTAGAAAATAGTGTTTTTACCATGGTTCGTGAGTAATACACGCCACCCTGACTTTACCCCTACTTAATTTCAATTTTTTTGTGATTTGTGCTCAGAAAACTCTCAAAAAAGAGTGCAATGTCTAATGTCCAAAGGGTCGGATAACGCGGGATAAATCTTAAATCAAAGCAAACCTCGCTCATCGAGCGTCAGATATCTTCTATCGAGGGGCCTTATTGTACTATAAAGGTATCGATCAGCACCGAACAGGCCCCGAAGAACCCAAGTGCTCCTTCGCTTAGATTAGTGGTGGTATTGGCAGCAGCTTCATCAAAATAACCGCCGCGCCATTCCATTTCCATCACCATGCTACGCAGGTATTCGGCATGTTCATCTGTTAAGGAATATTTCTTTTCTGTTACACGGCAGCCTTTGGGAACCCAAATAATCTCCTTATTAGGCCCAAGTACCAGGCTCACATCCACCGAGTTAAATTCGTAGATGATCATTTTGGCTTTGGTAGAATCGATTGGTTTGTTTTTAAATCCGGGCAGATGACCCCAGCTCAGGTCGATCTGGTACATTGCCGGAGTGAATTCATAACCTTGATGTTGTGAAATGTTCGCCCTATAATAGGTACTATCCTTATTAGGGATAAAGCTTAACCGAGTTTGGGGGTCTACGGGAATCATAGCCGCTATGGCATACATCGTATCCTCATTCACAATTATCATTAGTTCATAGTCCGTTCCCGCAAAACCTTTTTTATTACTATCGGTTAAATAAACACCGGAACCGGCGGGTATTTCTAAAAGAAGAATGGAACTATCTCCCTCCCTGATTATTACTGTTGCTCCGGTAACCGGCTCCGGAATTACATTCATATCCGAAACTGTATGTGTCAGTTTGACAAAATGCGCCTTTCGTTCGTTGGTTATCAATCCCTCCACCACAATCCTATTGTCTTCAACTGACTTGATTTTCCACTCGATCTTTTTCTCACAACCAACTAAGAGAACGAACAATAATATGTATATGGATTTCTTTTTCATCAAAATTCAAATTGATAGCTAATGGATGGAATAACACCTAGTAAAGAGCGTTGAGTCGGGACATATTTGGGTCCCTCAAGTACGTTTGATGGAATAATGAACTCTTCAAATATGATTTCTTTCTTATTGAAATTGATTGATATTGGATTAGCTCTTCCATAAACATTATAAATAGAAAAGGTCAGGGTATGCCTGAAGTTATTATCCTTTTTTCGATTCAACTGCCACCTGGCTGAAAAATCCAGCCGGTGATAATCAGGCATTCGATCATTATGCTTGCTATCATAAATAGGCACCTGAGTACCCTGGAAGGTATAAAATGCGGTGGGGGTCGTGATCGCCGAACCGGTGGTGTAGATCCAGTTAGCAAACAACTCCCATCTTTCAGCCAGTTCAAAATCTAAATAAACCGTTAAGTCATGGGGACGATCATAAAAAGCAGGATATGGTTGGTCATTATTGATCCCTTCGATCTCAAGAATTGCCCGCGATAAAGTATAGGCAATCCATCCGGTAAGCCTGCCCTGTCTTCTTTGCATCATCAATTCCAAACCATAAGCTGTACCGGTACCAAAACGAAGCTCGCCTTCGATAGCCGGGTTTAGCAATAGGTTAGCATGATCCTCATAGTCGATCTGGTTGTACATCAGTTTATAATAAACCTCGGCACTGAACTCGGATTTTGCTTTCATAAATTTCCTATAATAACCCAGGGCAACCTGATCTGCTTTCTGAGGTTTGATATTCGGCCCACTCGGAAGCCAGACTTCCAGGGAAGTAAACGGACTCACAGAATTTGATAGTAATTGGAGGTATTGGACGGTTCGTCCATAACTGGTTTTTACGGAGCTCACACTATCAATTGACCATCTCAAGCTAATTCTGGGTTCAGGATTGTTATATCTGTTAAATACCTCATATCTGTCAGCAATTATTGTATCGGTCACTTCATATTCTGAACCAATGAGGAAGTAGGTGGAGGGCCCTACATTCGACCAGAGGTTTGTCCTGAGTCCGTATCGTACGGTTACTTTTTTGTTTAATTTTTTCTCATTCGAAATATAGGTCACCAGATGTCTTGCATTACTCTGCAGGATTTTAGCTGGTTCATCGGCTGCGCCTGAGCGTGTTAAGTTGCCCGGATTAAAATAATGTTGACTTATATTTAATCCAAAGCGGATCGTATTTTTTGGATCCTTGTAAAATCCAAAATTAGTTTTAAAGCTTCCGTTGGTAATAGTTTCTTGCCAGAACTCCGTTTTTTGTGAATTCAGGTATAGGAAGTAATCATATCTGCTGGTATTAATAATCGTGTTTGAAAACAATCGATCATTGAAGAGGTGATTCCATCTAAAGGTCAAAGCACCATTTGACCAACTTATCCCCGGGATTCCAAATTGATCCAGACCTGAATAAAAACTCAGGAATATTCTATTCTTCTCATTGATCTTCGTATTTACTTTTGCATTAACATCATAAAAGGAGATATTGGATTCTTCTTCAGTAATAAGTCCGAATAAAAAGTCTATATGCGAACGCCTCACCGAGAAGAAGAAGGAGCTTTTATCTTTAACAAATGGACCTTCGACTGAAAGTTTATTAGCGATCAAGCCAATATTTCCGTACACCCCGTACTTTTGCATATTCCCATCCTTTGTTCGAATATCAATTAAAGATGATAATGCTCCACCCTGACTCAAAGGAATATCTGCCTTGTAAATTTTTACGTCTTTAATAGCATCCGGAGTGAAGGATGAGAAGAAACCTAATAGATGTGACGGATTATAGATTGGAGCATCATCGATCAGGATGAGGTTTTGATCTTTATTACCACCCCTGACATGAAAGAACACGGATCCGTCACCAAAACTCTTAATACCCGGGATAGACTGTAACGATTTGATGACCTCAACTTCTCCAAGAAATCCCTGCATCTTGTTTACGTCGGAGGTTTTTAGATCAATAGTGCTCATCTGGCTGCCATCCAGCAGATCCTCATGCAT
>JACZTA010000298.1 GCA_022573915.1 Bacteroidota bacterium
CCTGGTAACGAGAGAAGGCGGGGATATCTTTGTAAATCCGATGATCAAAGAAAATATGTCCGTTGAAATGTTAGGTTTGGTTTATTCGAGACTGCATTATATCCATAATTCTTACGAACCGGTACACAAACGTTTTACGATCAGTATTAAACCCAAGCGATTGCCCAAGAGATTCAGATCCAAAGCGCTGATTGGTTATGTCAGTGAGGATGGCATAATAGGGAAAGGTGGAAGTTGGAGTGAAGGATATGTCACGTATCGTCCGCGAACACTCGGGCCTTTCCTGGTTATAATTGACACTGTCGCACCAGGCATTAAGCCAATCAATGTTGAACCAAATGCAGACTTAAGCAATTCAGAAGAAATTCGCATTAAGGTTTCTGATCCTATATCGGGGATTAAATCCTATAAGGGTACCATAGATGGAAAGTGGATCCTGTTGGAATACGACTATAAAGAGGATCTGCTGGTTTATACTTTCGATGAAAGAATAAATAAAGGTTCGCATATTCTTGAACTGGTTGTTATAGATGAGAAAAATAATAAATCCAAATTGTCCCTTCCTTTTACAAGATGATTTATCGTAACTTTCTCCCCGGAAAAACCCGATTCACTTCCCTTTTTATTTAGATAAAATAATTCGATAATCTATCATTAATGACAACTCTTAAGCCGGGAGATAAAGCCCCCAACTTTACTGTAAAAGACCAGAACGGAAACGAAATCAAGCTGGCAGATTATAAAGGAAAAAAACTGATCCTCTACTTTTATCCAAAAGATGATACTCCCGGATGCACTACCGAGTCCTGCAACTTGAGGGACAATTATTCCGGACTGCTAAAAGAAGGGTATGAAGTGCTGGGTGTCTCAATCCAGGATGAAAAGTCACACGAAAAATTCATTAAAAAGTATGACCTGCCCTTTGACCTGGCCGCAGATACTGATAAACAACTTGTGGAGGGGTATGGTGTTTGGGGCCTTAAAAAATTATACGGAAGGGAATACATGGGTACGTACCGAACAACCTTCGTAATTTCGGAGGATGGAATAATTGAAAAAGTATTTACAAAAGTGAATAATAAGGATCACACTAATCAAATACTCTCAAATTAATACTATATGAGATCCTCAATAATTTGCCTAATTGGTCTACTCCTTTTTACTACTCAAAACTCCTTTTCACAGACAGAAATGAGCGTGTTTTCTGCAACAGGAAGAGCAGGTGTTGCGACAACCCTGGTGGCAGATTACCACACTCTGGGTATAAATACAGCCAATCTGGGATTTGAAGACAGGTTGGGCGTTAAGGTTGTTTTTGGTTTTGCTGAAGTAGGTGCATCCATATTTTCAGATGCCTTGGGAAAAAGCGAATTAAAGGATGCATTTCTCCAACTTAATCCGTCCCAGCTAACAGAGGAGCAAAAAAGTGACGCAGCATTTCAGTTTACGAACAAGGGAATTGCTATGAATGTAGATATCATGCCGATAGGAATAAACGTTAATTTGAACGAATATCAGATCGGAGGATTGGCGTTTAGTGTAAGAGGGCGGATTAACTCCTACATTAAGTTGAATGATTTCACCTCCAACATTCTTTTCAAGGGGTTCCATTTCAGTGATTATTTCGATACGTTAATTGTCGATCCCGTCTCAGGGGACACTTTGGGTATTGCCGGAATACCTAAAAGAATTTCTGAGGTGATGCAGGGAACCCGGATTAACTTCAGTGTCTATACAGAATATAATTTTGGTTATGGCCGCAGACTTTTTGCAAATGAAAAGATAACCCTGTACGGCGGACTGGGCATTAAACTAATTCAGGGATACGGTATTCTTGACATTAATTTTGAAAACGGCACCTTCGAAGGATTTGGCTCTATCACACCGGCGGCCAAATTTGATTTTGGCAGTATTTCAGTTCCTTCTCTGGACACGCTTTCCGGATTAAAACCGTCAGGTAAAGGAACAGGTTTTGAATTTGGATTGGTAGCAGATTTTGATGACCGGTTTAAAGTAGGTGCTTCAATAGTGGACATCGGCTCAATCACATGGACGGGTAATGTAGTTAGCATGAACGATGCGATACTGGATAGCCTCAACTTTAGCGGGTTTAATTCTTACAATATTCTTCTTGAGATAGCCGATGTATTGGGAAGCGGTGGTTTCTTCGATATTCAGGGACTACAAAACAAGAAGATCAAGCTGCCTACCAAACTAAGACTGGGTGGCAGCATGGTACTTTATGACGACATGCTAGTTGTAGGGATAGATGTGATAATCCCTATGAATAATGCCATCGGCAATTATGTAGCTCCGGTTATAGGTGTTGGAGGAGATTTTTCTCCGTTCAAACAGCTTGCCCTGAGTTCAGGATTCACTTTTGGAGGTAATTACAATTTTAATGTCCCGTTCGGGTTCTTATGGTCATTTGGCCCCAAACGTAACTATGAATTTGGAATGGCCACGCGCGATCTGCTCACGTATTTTGGCCAAAACAAGCCAACGATCTCTGCAAGCGCGGGTTTGTTACGTTTTAAGATCTGATTTATCTAAATAATTATAGGAAAACACTATAATTATTCTACGGAAAGCGATAACTTTGCGGTCGAATTGAAAAAACCGCTTCAAGTGAACTTAAAACCTGTCCTTTCGACTAATTTTCTCAGTGTTATTTTAGTCATTTTTGTTCTTAGCATATTTTCTATTTCCGTAACTGCTTCAGACGATCAGGCTAAGACCGGTAAGGACTTTAACCCCGGTGACATGATCACCAAACACATTGCGGATGCACATGAATGGCATTTTGCTACTATAGGTAAATTTCATATTTCCATTCCATTACCGATCATCATTTTCTCTAAAGGGAAAGGGCTGGATGTGTTCATGTTCACTAAGGTAAAGCATCCGGGTGATGAATTCAGAGGTTATTCTTCCAGTCATGAGGGCAAAATAATCCATGCTGATGAGAGCGAAGCAATGATCTGGAATTTTTCGATTACGAAAGTGGTGGTATCGATGTTGATCAGCATTTTCCTGATGTTGTGGATTTTCATATCGGTAGCCAGAACTTATAAAAGAAGAGAAGGACAGGCACCTAAAGGCTTACAATCACTTATTGAACCATTAATACTGTTCATTAAAGATGATGTAGCCGTACCAATGTTAGGCGATAAGCATGTCAAGTATCTGCCTTATTTGCTAACGGTCTTTTTCTTTATCTGGATCAATAAATGCTTCTCCACTAGATAATCCCATAGTTTTCCAGTGAGGTATGCTATTATATTGTGAAGGAATGCCATATAGGCTAGTTGTTGTTATACCTATCAAAACATCATCATATCTTTCTAGCTTATTGAGTGGATAGATTTTTCCATCGGTCATCCGGCGATTAACGCTTGGGACTGCGTGCATACAATCCGATACACAATCCGCGTCCCAAAGGTGCTTCTACTCGATGTTTTTGATCGACTGCCCATGAAAGAGGTGAAATTTACACGGCAGAACTTGTTCGAACGCGATAATTATACATGCCAGTATTGCGGCCGCACATATTCCGTGCGCTCCCTCAACCTCGATCATGTAATCCCCCGGGACCGCGGTGGCCGCACATCTTGGGAGAATATTGTAACCGCCTGTATGCGCTGCAACACGCGCAAGGCTAACCGCCTGCCGCACGAAGCCAGCATGTATCTACGGCACAAGCCCGAGCGCCCCAGATGGCGGCCCTTCGTGTCATTTGTTATAGGTTCGGAGATCGACGAGACCTGGAACCACTTTTTGACTATCTCCAGGAGTTAGTCGCCTCTGGCCGAATTAATCTCTGTGAGGCGATGAGGGCCGGTTCTCTGGTGCAGGTTGATCCACCAATGGCATCCAGAGCTTCATGGTGGTGCCTGCGGACGAACTATCGAGCACCTCGATGTCGCCTCGGTGGCTCCTGAGGATGCGCTTGACTACTGCGAGCCCCAGTCCCGCACCTTCCGTTCGCCC
>JACZTA010000299.1 GCA_022573915.1 Bacteroidota bacterium
TCAATTTTCAAAAGTAATAGCTAAGTGGGTCATTGGCCGCATAGGTATGGATACGCATGACGCATATTGCATGAAGCATAGGTAAATTCAATACTTATCGCAATCCCGATCGAGTCCCACCTACTCATTCATTCTTGACCTACTTAAAGGTAATTCGTAACTTTGCATTTGGAGGGAGGATCGCGGCGGCCCCGAGGGTGCTCATTCGATTCCATAGACTTTAGACATTGGACTTTGGACAATGTACATTGCAGAATGCCCGATAAAGCAGGTCCCTGCCTTGTCGGTAATCAGGCGATTTAAGCAGATATATGAGAATATGAATGATCTCTCATTCTCATTCCCATTCTCATTCCCATTCCTACTCCCACTCTCACTCCCCCCTACTTCTTCTTCCTCTTCCTCCACGGCCTGACACTCAGCACCGGTGTTTGTGAATTATCAATGACATGTTTCGCGCTGGATCCAACGATGAAATCATCCCATTTCCGTTCTTGCCTGGTCATGATAATAGTTAGATCAGCATTTAATTTCTTAGAATATTTAAGGATAGAATCAGCTATGTCGTTATGGCGAATCATTTTAGTTGTACAAGGAATATCGGCTGCTTTGATCTTATTTTCAACATCCTTCAGTTGAAACCTTAGCTTGCCCAGGTCAACAAAAAATTCTTCAATGAACCGGGATACAGAAACAACGTTGATGGTAGACCCGAAGATCCTCGCCCACTCTATCGCAAAACGTATTTTATACCTGGTCTCCTTAGTGATGTCGACCGGAAGAACAATATTTTCAAACTTCGGATATTTTTTTCCCTTCCTGATCGTGATAACAGGACATGGAGATGAATGAATTACTCTGTATGCGTTTGTGCCCAGCATCACCCGTTTAAGATTCTTAATACCGGATGCTCCGTGTGTACCCATCACAATAAGACCAAAGATGCCGTGCACAGCCACATCATCAATTTCTTTATAAATCTTCCCTGTCTTGTGCATCACCTTGGTCTTGACACCGGTAAGATTATTATCATTTTTAACGATATCATCCAATTTAGTTTTTACACCTCTTTTTATTATATCATTTAATGTCTTTTTCCCAATGGCAGTATTATGCTCATAGGATTCAAGCACATGAAGAATGGTGATTTCTGCTTTTAATTTCTTTGCTATATAACTCGCATAAGTCAGTGCGTTCATTGACTCCTCCGAGAAATCTATAGGAACGAGGATTTTACTTATAAGTAATTTCATATCTACCTTTGTTTATATTTTTTTTGGCTTAATTTGGCGCAAAACTAATACAAATTATACTGAAATGTTACTCGAATCTGAACTTATTCTGAACGAGGATGGAAGCGTTTATCACCTAAAATTAAAACCTGAGAATTTGGCACCCACTGTTCTCCTGGTCGGTGACCCGGGCAGAGTAGCGATGATATCCAGGAACTTCGACACGATAGAACATCAGATCGAAAAAAGAGAGTTTATCACGCACACAGGTACGCTAAACGGGCATCGCATCACAGCTATGTCTACGGGCATTGGAACCGATAATATAGATATCGTGATGAATGAACTTGACGCAGTCGTCAATGTTGATCTGGAAAACAGGGTTCCCACTAAAGAACATACTTCACTGGATATTATCAGGCTTGGCACTACCGGGGCGTTACAAGGAGATATTCCAATCGACGCCTTAATTCTTTCATCTTATGGATTGGGTTTCGATGGGCTGATGAACTATTATCCGTTTGAGCAAACAGTAGAAGAAAAGAATATCATGGAGGCATTTAAATTGACGCTGGACTGGACAGGAGCAAGTGGAGCAGCGCTGAGCAAGTTAGCAGAACCTTATCTGGTAGCGGCTTCAGATAGTTTAAAACAGCGATTGGGTGATGACCTGATACATGGTATCACGGCAACTGCTCCGGGGTTTTATGGCCCGCAGGGTCGAAACATCCGTGCCGGCCTGGCAATGAAGGATATCAATCAACGACTGGAGGCTTTTCAGTTTGAGTCGCATAGAATAACGAATTTTGAGATGGAGACCTCAGCTATATACGGATTCGGAAGATTACTGGGCCACAAAACCTGTACAGTTTGTGTAGCGATAGCCAATAGAGTCACAGGAGCGCATAGCCCCGATGCCAATGCAGCCATTGACAATATGGTTAAAAAAATACTTGGTATTTTAACGGAGAAAATCCTGTGACTTAACAGGATTATATTTTATATCCTTGCCCCTTAAAAGATTCCAGTTTTTCTTTAACTGCGTCATCATTCAGAGCAATAATCCTCGCTGCCAATACTGCAGCATTCTTTGCCCCTGCTTTACCTACCGCAACTGTTCCTACCGGAATACCCGGAGGCATTTGAACGATTGAGTAAAGGGCATCAAGTCCACCCGGTAAACCTCCCTCCAGAGGGACCCCAATAACCGGCAGACTTGTTTGAGCAGCAACAACACCGGGCAATGCAGCAGCCATCCCGGCCGCGGCAATAATACATTTAACACCGTTTGATTCTGCATTTAAGCTCAGTTCTTCTACTTTTTTAGGATCACGATGCGCGGAAGCAACAATAATTTCAGATTCTATACCAAACCAATCCAACCAGACCTTCGAAGTTTCCATTACCGGTTCGTCGGTCTTAGAACCTAGCATTATCAAGACTTGTGACATAATTTTCTTTTAAAAGTGGGATTTGAGGCTGCAAGTTACGAGTAAAAAATCAGATTTTCACGAGCAACCTGAGATTAAGGCGGCGAGAGGTGAGATAATTTGGAATGGCATAACGGATATTATTTATATCCTTCACCCAGAGATATGACACCGTATTATTTATCTGTAGAAGATTAAAGATCTCGGCTGTCAACCAGATTGATTTAAAATTATTAGTGAATTTCTTAACTCTTTTATCACGGCTATTCTTGGCCAGTAGCATGGAAAAACCGATATCTACTCTGCGATAAGAAGGAATTCTAAGCGTGTCTTTATAGCGCGCGTAATCAGGTGGGCCAAATGGCAGCCCCGAACCAAACAGGAAATTAAGGTTCATCTTATAGTTTTTATTTCCCGGCACATAATCCTGAAAGAACATTCCAAAGTTCACTCGCTGATCAGTAGGTCTTGGAATATAACCGGGCTCTACCCTTTGGCTATCTACCACAGCATCCCAGCCAACATATAATGGCTCAATGCGATCTCCGTCCTTATCGTAATACTTGTAATAAAAATCGTTTCTGATATCCTCTGCTGTTTTCATTATTGACAAGCTGGCCCAGGATTCCGCATCTTCCACAAACTCACCGTGAATTCTAAAATCAATCCCGGTTGCGTAACCATCAGCAATATTATCAGCATAGTACCTGATGTGTACATTGTCGATTTCATACGGTATTAGATTATTCAATTGCTTATAATATATCTCCGTAATAAACTTGAATGGGCGGTTCCACATTGGAAAATGCCAGTCCCCACCTACCACAAAATGAATCGACTTTTGGGATTGTATATTCTTATTAATGTTTCCTTGAAGATCTCTCATTTCCCTGTAAAATGGAGGTTGGTAGTAAATACCGCTTGCAGCTTTGAATACGAAATCTCGCTTCCAGTTTGGTTTATAGGCAAATTGCCATCGCGGACTGAACAATAACTCGTTATTCAAATCCCAATAATGAAAACGCAACCCGCCTGTAAGTGAGAAATTCTTATCAGGTTCAAATGTTTCCTGAAAATAACCATTGAATTTACTGGAGCTTAAATTTATCTCCGACTTTACCACAGTGACCAGATCAACAGTGCTATTATAATACGGAATTGAATAACCCGCAGAATCATTGCGGATCCATTCGTTGATATTGTCCTTGATCGCCTCATGCTGATATCTTATGCCCCATTGATAATATCTATCGCTTTTATATAAACTTCCTTTATGTTCTATATTTCCTACCGTAGCCGTCAAATAATTACG
>JACZTA010000063.1 GCA_022573915.1 Bacteroidota bacterium
CCACCACGTGCGTGACGGTGGCGGTGAGATCGTTCTTGAGTCGCGCCAGCTGCATTTGCGCTCCCACGAAGCGGGCGACAACGAAAGCGAGCACGACAATGACGCCAATCACAAGCACACCGGTCCACAGATACACCGCGATGCGTTTTTCCGCAGCAGCGGCGAACGGGTCGGGATCGACCAATCTCAGCGCGATAGTCCAATCTGTCAGGAATCCAATCGCTGGAACGGTGAACAATGCGGCGGCATCGGTCACAGGGTGCCCGGGTGGGAGCAATTCTATCCGCGTGTCGGGCAGCGAGAACTCGCGTTCCGCGACCGTCTGCGCTTCCATCACGATGCGCTCCTCTTGGACGAGCGCGACGATAATGCCATCGGTTGTCCGGTAGCCCCAGACACCAGGAACATTCTCGATCGCCTGCAACAGCTCGGACTCAAGGGTAGGATTGTCTCTTTCGACGTACTCCGCCGCGAGTGTTTCGGCATCCATCGTCGGAAAATCGACATCGCCGGGTGCGATCGCCTGCAACTGCTGCATGAGGAACAGTCGCTGGCTGCCTGAAAGCGCCGAATCCGTGTAATCATTGACAAAGTCCACGAGCCGGGTCAAGGTCACGCGAAAGGTATCGGAAGCCGGATCATCCAGAAGTTGTAGGGCGTGCAACTGCGCATTGGGCGTGATCAGGTTGCCAGTAAGGTCCGTGACATGGCGAAACTCGGGGCCGGCGAGCGTGCCGGTCAGAACATCGATCGCAGCCTGCTGCTGTCCTGCCCTCGCCAGGCAGCGCGCCTGAGCCCGAAGCGCCTGCGTCACTTTGCGAAGATCGGCACTAGCGGTAGCGATCGCCTCCCAAGCTTCGGCCGCGGCTGCCAAGTCCTTGCGAGCAAATTCGAGACGCTCCGCGTCAAGCCAGACCTCGGATCGATCATGATCGAAGAGCATGTTGTTTCGGCAGCAGGCGCACCACATAGATTCACTTCCAACCAGATCCAGGATTCAATCAGGGACGCCGGGTTTGAACCGCAACTTCGTAATCAGTTGTATGAAGACAGGGCGCTGCCGGAGGGTATAGAGCAGCAGGTGATAAACTATTAATCAGCAACTGACTCATTATCTCAACAAAGTCACAAATCCTTGTTTTGTAACTTCAATATCTGCATCGCACGAAGATCTGTATTTAATGATATAGTAATAGACTGCCTCCCCGGCGAACCCGCCATTCCTTGTCCTACCGTCCCATCCTCCTTGAGAAGAATTCCATTCATATATTTTTTGCCCCCACCTATTAAAAATCATTCCGGCTAAGTCAATTACGGCTCCATCAACATAAAAAATATCATTTGCCTTATCATTATTAGGAGTAAATACGTTTGGTACAAATATTTCGACACCCTCGCCATCCAAAAACTTTATATTGATTGTATCAGACACATCTCCACATTCATAACCAGCAACTACCCAATAGTCACCCTCCCCATTAACCATAATCGACGCTGTTGTATCGCCGGTAGACCAAAGGTAATTATAAGCCACAATCTCAGCATTAAGGATTAGCGGACTATTTTTACACAAGGAAGTATCGTTGCCCAAACTCACCGAAAGTGAAGAAATTATGTTCACAGATATGCTATCACTTGATAGGCAGCTATTTGTATCTACTACTTGAACTGAGTAGACTCCAGCAATGGATACTGATATTAATTGTGTAGTATCTGAAGTTGACCATAAATAGGAAGCACCTTCAGAAACTGTAAGCAATGAGCTTGCACCGATACACAAGCTTGTATCACCTGTAATGCTAACTGAAAATTCTCCGGGTTGTGTAATAACGACGGTATCGGAGGCAGCACAACCATTGGTGTCCAGGATGGTAACGATGTACGTACCAGAAGGAAGATTTGTTGTCGTGGAGTTCATTCCTCCCAATGGTGACCAAGAATATCTGTATGGCGCTGTACCATTTAATGGTGCAGCAGTGGCAGAGCCATCATCGCTTCCAAAACAGGAAACATCTGAAACGTTTGATATGTTTGCAGTTAATGAACAGGTTGATAAAAAGCATAATACACTATCGGTCGTCGTAGGATCGGTGACAATGGTTGCAGGATTACCAACACTTGCTCCTGAGCCGACAATTGTTGTTGTAAAGCCCATCAAAGTTGCAGGACTACCAACGATAGTATTTGTAGAATACTCGTTACATCCACTCGCTCCACTTGAGTCAGTTTTAATCAAATAAACATCCCATCCGGCTGCACCAAAACTCATTGTAAAACCTGCGATAATGTACCCGCCATCGGTTGTTTCTTGAACCGAACTGCAATAATCAGTAGAAGCTCCTCCGTATCTTTTAGTCCACATTGTATCTCCAATTTGATCGGTTTTATATAAATATGCACCCTGCTGCCCAAGAGTAGATGACGTTGCTCCAACAATATATCCTCCATCTGAAGTCTGCTCCACAGAAGAACCCTGATCAGATAAAACCCCTCCATAGGTTTTTGACCATTGTAGCGTTCCGAAGCTGTCGGTCTTAATTGAATAAACATCATCACTGCCTGCTCCAAAACTTCGCGTATGCCCCGAAAGGATATACCCTCCATCGCTAGTTTGTTGCACCGATGCAGCTAGATCGTCATCTATTCCACCGTACGTCCTCGTCCATAAAGTGTCTCCATTAATATCTGTTTTGATCAAATAAACATCATCCTTACCTGCTCCAAAACTCCCCGTAGAACCTGCAACAATGTATCCCCCATCGTTGGTTTGCCTAACGCAATAACCACGATCAGCACCCGGTCCGCCAAAAGTTCTTGTCCAGGCCATATCACCATTCACATCGGTCTTCACCAAATAAACATCAATTCCACCTGCACCAAAACTAGCTGTCCACCCGGCTACAATATAGCCAGTATCGGTAGTTTGCCGTACGGAATAACCATAACTGCCGGCGGCAAAATTACCATAGGTTCTTGACCACATTATAGATCCATTGGCATGAGTCTTTACCAAATAAATACTGCCCAAGCCAAAACTTACAGTTCGCCCGGCCATGATATATCCTCCGTCAAACGTCTGGTGAATGGAAAATGCCTCATCCAGACTAATGCCACCATAAGTTTTTGTCCAAATAGTATCACCTTCCGTGTCGGTCTTTATCAGATAAAAGTCACCCACTCCCACTCCAAAACTGTAAGTAAATCCTCCAATTATATACCCTCCGTCAGTAGTTTGTTCTACTGCAAATGCTTCATCAGCAGCATTATCACCAAAGGTTTTTTGAAAAGTTATTTGGGCATTAACACATGTGCCAAGTAAAACTGCCAGCGATACAAGTAGAGACTTTATTTTAAATTTTTGTTTTTTCAATATTTACCAACTTGATTTTAGTTATCTAAGGGTGCCTATATCATACTAAAATAAGATTATTTGAGTAGTACCAAGCGTATTCTCAAATACAGCCCGACAACACATATTGAAATTTAGTTATCAATTCCCATGAAGTAGAATTTTGCTTCGTAAAATACACTTCATTATAAATACTATAAGGAAAATGGAGGGCTGAATTCGTAAGATCCTTTTTAATCAAGTGAATCAAGGTTCAGATAATGGGGTTAAGCGAGTAACTAAATCAGCGTAATCCTGTAATCAGAATAATCAGCGGTTCAGACAAAATGAAAAGGTAACAATACCCGGATGTCGCAATAATTCTAATATTGAAGAAGGTCCAAGTTTGAAAACTTGAACCAGGGAATATTTGGTTGGTTCGGAATAGGTCCAAGTCTGATGACTTGAACCAGATATTTATTTGGCATTTGATTTAGAATCCTGAATTACCTTCTCATAATACTTCTCGTAAACCGGCATGACCGTTTCAATATCAAACTTCCTGGCTTGCAGATAGGCCTGCTCCTTAAATTCATTGAGCTTATCATCATCCTTCAAAAGCAGCAACGCATTCCTGGTCATATCTTCTGCATCACTTAAATCACTTAAGAAACCGGTTTTGCCGTGGATATTGATTTCAGGTAAACCTCCTATGTTAGAAGAGATCAATGGTACTCTGCAGGCCATGCCTTCCAATGCCGCCAGTCCGAAACTTTCACTAGCCGACGGCATTATGAAGAGATCCGACACTGCTAATAATTCTTCGATAGCCTCCTGTTTACCAAGAAAACGAATATCATCGGTGTACTCTGAATTCCTGCAAAGTGTTTCAATATTCGCTCGTTCAGGGCCATCACCTGCCAGGAGTAACTTACATGGAATTTCTTTTCGCACACCGTTAAAAACACGGATCACATCATCCACCCGCTTTAGTTTTCTGAAATTGGAAACATGAATCAGAATTTTTTCATCGTTAGGCGCAATTGCTTTCTTAAAATGATCCTTATCCAATTTACTGAAGCGTGTAAAATCAATGAAGTTGGGAATAACTTCTATTTCTCTTTTAATATTGAAAAACTCCTCTGTCTCTTCCTTTAAACTTTTTGAAACTGCTGTAACTCCGTCGGATTTATTGATAGAGTATTCAACTACAGGTGCGTAGGTATTGTCTCTTCCTACCAGCGTTATATCCGTGCCGTGTAAAGTGGTAATAACGGGTAAACTCTTACCGCTTTCGGCCAATATATTTTTTGCAAACAATGCTGCAGACGCGTGGGGTATAGCATAATGAACATGCACCAAGTCAAGATTATCAAACCTGGTAACATCAACCAGTTTGCCGGCTAAGGCTGTCTCATAGGGTAAGTGTTCAAACAATGGATAGTCGGGTACGTTTACCTCGTGATAGTAGATATTCTCATGATAATGATCCAATCGGAAAGGGCGGTTATAAGTGATGAAATGCACCTTATGTCCTTTATCGGCCATGGCTTTACCTAATTCGGTAGCCACTACGCCACTCCCTCCAAATGTTGGATAACAAATGATCCCGATCTTCATTCTAAGTTCCTGGAGACAGATTATAAATTATTGCCAACTGATTATTTCCAACTGGTTGCTGGCTATGCCCAAACCTTCGTTCCTTCCGTGCAGTTTTTGCAGATATCTATTTCATCCCTCGACCTCAACACTGCCGATCTGAAATTACGATAGCGTTCGCTGTTCCATAGCTCTTTAAAAGATTGAGTCTTAAGATCGCCGAGTTGATGCTTAGCATCCTTATCGAAGCAGCAGGGCACCACCAATCCGTCCCAGGTAATAACACAGCCCTGCCATAGTTTCCAACAATGATTAAGTAACTCGTTCTTAATTACGTACTTACCGTTTGCCTGCTTTTTATACCTCGAATACTTATCTATAGTAGGGATCAGCTCATTACCGTCTTCAAAATCATATATCTGCGCGGTCTTTAACCGAACTTCATCCACACCCAGTTCTTTGCCCAGCTTCTTCACTTCAGGAATCTGATGCTCGTTATGTTTGACAACGAGAAATTGAAATATGACATGAGGGGTTTTTGACTTTAATTTTTTCTTCCACTTAAGAACATTTTTTGTTCCCTCAATAACTTTATCCAATGTTCCATGAATACGATAAGATTCATAGGTCTCCTGCGTCGTACCATCAATGGAGATGATCAATCTATCCAATCCTGACTCAACTGTTTTTCTTGCGGCATCATCGTTAAGAAAATGCGCATTTGTGGAGGTGGCTGTATAAATTCCCTTTTTGTGAGCATAATTCACCATTTCAAGGAACTTCGGATTGATATACGGCTCGCCTTGAAAATAAAAGATGAGATACATCAGATCCCTGGACATCTGATCAATAGTATCCTGGAAAAAATCTTCTTTTAGATTACCGGTATCTCGCGTAAACTTTTTTAACCCACTTGGACATTCAGGACATCCAAGGTTACAGGCGGTCGTAGGCTCGATACTGATACTCAAAGGATTACCCCAATTGATCGGATTTTTCGTCCATTTGGAATAATAATAAGAACCAACCACCTTGGTTGCGTTCCATATTTTCCTCCCGGTCATTTTACTGACCAGATTCATTTTATCTCTAATACTTATAGCCACTTATCGCGTTTGTCCGGTTATTTATTTATAAATCAAAATTAGTAAAAAATCCACCCACTCTCCTATAGTGAAACCAAAGTTCTCTTCCGCGTGGCGATTAGACGCCAAGTTGAATACTAGACGAACAAAATTCCGGAATGGTGGCTAAGAGATGATTTTTATTAAAGTACGGTATAGCACAATCCAAAAGTGGAATACCCATAATGAGATATGCCAAGCTTGACGAAAAAACCAAGACTATCATTATAATAAAATCTCGTGCCCAGGTACATACCTCCCCGCAGCTTCTGATTATCCTTGTCCACAATCGCATCAGGATTTTCGGAGGTCACAGCTATAAGATTATATCCTACTTCGCCTGTTAGATAAATATCCCATTTTCTAGGATTAATATAAATCTTAACCAAGTTATTCAGCTTGTCAATAAAATGATACGAGGCGTGCAAACCAATATTATAATGATTAAATAAAGTTGTATCCTCTTGCCAAAACGTATTGTCGGCCTCGCCGGTACTAAAGCTTTTAAACTTGTAATGAGTAAACGATATTCCAGCGGTAAGATTTGAAATAACGGTAAATTCCGGTGCGATTATCTTAGGTGATGTTACAGTTCTTGGAGGAGATATTGCATAAAATCCACCGTTTAAAAGCAGACTTCCGGGATCCTTATAAAACTGGGTTGTAGCACCATTTTGTGCTGATAATCCACTTGAAACTAACAGAAATAATACGAAAGCTACACTAAGCTTTTTCATGGTCAAGAGAGGTTTGATTAAAGTGAAGATACGATCATCGCCAATTGTATGCAAATAATTCTAATAAGCCGATATTTCTTCACATATTATTTTGGTCGATAACTAGTTGTACCCTTGCACCTGTGGAGAAAATATTTATATTTGTGAGCTGATCATTTCTCACTTATTTCTTTTCGAAAATGCCCGACATAGTTCACCTTCTACCTGAAAATATTGCTAATCAAATAGCCGCAGGAGAAGTGATACAAAGGCCTGCTTCGCTGGTTAAAGAATTACTGGAAAATTCTATTGATGCGGGAAGCACCGAGATAAAACTCATCGCCAAGGAGGCCGGAAAGAAACTTCTGCAAGTCATTGATAACGGCTGCGGCCTTTCGGACACTGATGCCAGGATGAGTTTTGAACGGCATGCTACTTCAAAGATCAGTACAGTCGAGGATATCTTTAAGATACATACATTAGGATTCAGAGGGGAGGCGTTGGCATCTGTAGCTGCAGTTGCAGAAGTGGAAATGAAGACCAAGTTAAAGGGGGAGGAGTTGGGAACAGCCATCCGGATAAGCGCGACTAATATTGAAAGTCAGGAACCCTGTTCTTGCCCTGACGGCACTTCCATAGCGGTCAAAAACTTATTTTTCAATATCCCGGCGCGGAAGAATTTTCTCAAATCCGATCCGGTTGAAACCCGTCATCTTATTATTGAATTTCAACGCGTGGCATTGGCTTATCCTGAAATCTCTTTCTCCATGCATCATAATGGAGAAGAGGTATACAACTTACCCGCTGCAAAACTAAAACAGCGAATAATTAGCCTTTTCGGCAAGCACTTTAATGAGAAGATCATTTCAGTAGCTGAGGCTACCGACATCTTAAAGGTCACCGGATTTGTTGGCAAACCACAAAATGCTAAGAAGACGAGAGGTGAGCAGTTTCTGTTTGTAAATAAGAGGTTCATCAGAGACCCCTACTTGAATCACGCTATCCTGAATGCATACGATGAACTGTTAGCCCCTAAGACATATCCTTCTTATATGATCTTCCTTGAGATACAACCCGGAATGATCGATGTGAACGTACATCCGTCTAAACAAGAAATAAAGTTTCAAGATGAACGGATGGTCTATGCTATTGTAAGAGCGGCCGTGAAAAAAGCACTGGGCCAGTTCAATATTACTCCTTCCATCGACTTTGAACCTGAGATTGGATTAGAAAAAATTATCTCGGGCAGCAATTTCAGACCCGGCACGGCTGATGCCCGCCAAGGCGAAAAGTCGCAAACTATAAGTTCTTTCTTTGAAACGGAAGGTAGGAGAAAAGATGATCTGCTTCAGACTTCCAACAAAGCAAATTGGGAGAAGCTTTATGAAAATGTTTCTATTGAGGGTTTGAAACAAACAGACACCCAACAAGGCAGTGACATAGATGTTAAACAGATTGAGAAGGAATACCAGGAATTGATTCAGGAAGAAACTGTTCCGTATCTTATTCATCAGCAGTTCATTCTTGCCCATATTAAATCGGGGGTGATACTGATAGATTTTCAGCTTGCACACGAGCGAATCGTGTATGAGAAGTTCTTACCCGCGTTTGAAAGCACAGAAAAAATCAGTCAAAAGAAGTTATTTGCTCAGACCGTTACCTGTTCTACCCCCGATTTTGAATTGGTGAATAGTATGCTGCCCGATTTAAAAAAACTAGGTTTTGATATTGAATCATTCGACAGAAATTCTTTTGTAATTCACGCCATGCCTGTAGATATGGGTGAGGGTGAGGTACAGGGTGTTTTTGAAAACCTGATAGAGCAGTATAAAAATTACAACCCCGATCTTAAACCAGACAAACAACAAAACCTTGCCATGGTTTTAGCCAAAATATCATCTACTAAAAGAGGTAGAAAACTTGCTCCCGAAGAGATGAACAATATTATCGATCAGCTATTTGCTTGTTCAAATCCTTACCTTTCCCCTTCCGGCAAACCAACTCTTGTTACATTGTCTATCGAGGATCTTGCAAAACTTTTCGATAATTGATATTGAACTTTAATATCCCATGTTTGTTGGAAATGAGGAATTATATTATACCTGGACCTGAATACATAAATTTGTTAGTCTTATGAGGCCATTGACCCCGGTTGTTAAGAATTTGTTGATCATAAATGTGATCATGTTCGTGATCATGTATATTGCTGAAGGACGCGGGATACCGCTTCAGGGTATGTTGGCTATGTGGTATTTTGATTGCGAGTTTTTTAGACCATATCAGATCGTATCGCATATGTTCATGCATGGCGGCCTCATGCATCTTTTCTTCAACATGTTTGCCTTGTACATGTTTGGAACGGCTTTGGAAAGCGTATGGGGGCCGAAAAGATTTCTAATCTTTTATTTTGTTACCGGTTTGGGTGCTGCCGCATTACATATGGGGGCACAAGCTCTTGAAATATATCTATTAACGGACTCTATAACTGTTGATAATCCGTTTGTTTCTGAAGCTGTGAAGAATATTTATTATTCCCGTGTAGTGGGTGCATCAGGGGCCGTATTCGGATTATTACTTGGCTTTGCGATGTTATTTCCAAATACCGAGTTGATGATTATATTCATTCCTATTCCAATCAAAGCCAAGTACTTCGTGATTTTCTACGGGATAGGAACCCTCTTCTTTGGAGTTGCCGACTTTTCATGGGATAATATAGCCCACTTTGCTCATTTGGGCGGAATGCTCTTTGGTTATCTTTTGATAATCTACTGGAGAAAAAGGCGAAATAGTTTTTATTAGATTTACCGGAACAATCCGGTTGTTATATGTCTACTCAATCAATAACATTTCAAGAAGATTCTGCCAAGAAGGCTTCAGATCTGGTTCATAGAAAAAAGATCAACTTCAATATCTCGAAGTATAACAGGACTGTTGAAAAAGGCATACAACAATATGAAGATCTTGAGTTGGCCAGGGAAAGAACGAAGAATATCAAATGGAGTGCCATTGAAAACCTCGATAAAAACCTCATTTCTTTTGAAACCAATTTCACCAAGAGAGGAGGAAAAGTAATTTGGGCTAAGGATGATAAGGAAGCTATTGAGGAGATCTTCAAGATCATAAAAGAAAAAAATGCAAAGGTTGTAGTGAAGGCTAAGTCGATGGCGACAGAGGAAATAGAGCTAAACCGTGAATTGGAAAAAGAGAATATCGAGGTTTTTGAAACAGATCTTGGTGAATTCATTGTTCAGCTTGCGGGCGAAAAACCATACCATATAGTCACACCGGCTATGCATAAATCCAAAGAGGATGTTGCCGAGCTTTTTGAGGAAAAATTGGGGGCGCCTCCGAATATGACGCCCGAAGATATGACCATGTTGGCCCGGGAAAAATTAAGACAGAAATATCTCGAGGCAGATATAGGTTTTAGCGGCGCAAATTTCCTCCTGGCAGATATAGGTGGTATTGCAATAACTGAAAATGAGGGAAATGCCAGACTGACAACCACTTTCCCTAAAACGCATATCGTCATAGTAGGGATTGAAAAAATAATTTCATCTGTAAAAGAACTAAGTCATATTTGGCCGTTATTAGCCACTTTTGGAACGGGTCAGGAATTGACTGTTTACAATACCATCCTTACCGGACCCAGGCAAGAGGACGAAGATGACGGTCCTGAGGAAATGTATGTCATTTTACTGGATAACGGCCGTACCGAGCTTCTTGCAAAGGAAGAACAACGGGAAGCGCTTTATTGTATTCGTTGCGGCGCATGTCTGAATGTTTGTCCGGTTTACAAGAATATCGGCGGGCATGCGTATAAGACCACGTATTCCGGTCCAATTGGCTCTGTAATAACACCCCATATGCAGGGAATGGAAGAGTTCAAACACTTAAGCTTTGCTTCCTCGCTATGCGGAAGCTGCACGGAGGTATGTCCCGTGAAGATCAACCTTCATGAGATGCTTTTGCTTAACAGAAGAGATGCGGTTAAATCAGGTAAAGCGCCTTTTTCTGAAAAGCTGACTATGTTCTTCTGGCGACAAGGCATGATGCATCGCAGCTGGATCAATGCCCTGAGCTATTCTATGAAAAACTTCGGTTTGAAATTACTTAACAAGAATGCCTGGAATAAGAATAGGGAGTTCCCTACCATACCTAAGAAATCCTTTAATCAGATGTGGAGGAAGAAGGGACGAGAATGAGAATGGGAATGAGTTTGAAAGCGCTTCCTACCTCCGCCTCGGCTACGGTGGACACGTGCGGTTAAAACTTCTATCGAAAATTAGTTGACCACTATCAACTTAGATACAGCTAATCGTCCAGTGGTACCCTCAATGGTGAGAAAATAAGTACCGCTTGCCAAACCATCCCCGTTAATTCTAAAGTTTATAGTTTGTTCCTTTCTGTTATATGCATCGTTTAACGATCCACTTTGAAGCTTTGCACCCATTAAATTATAAATGCCATATTCCAGATCTTTTTCATAAAGATTATAATTGAGCTGAATTGACAAAGAGCCCTCCCTTGTAAAAGGATTTGGATAGATCAGTGTTTCACTTTGATTGATATCTTCAATTTTAATCCCTGTCGGTTCTGTCCACTTAGCAATATTATTACAAGTGATTCCGCCGGCAGTTTTAAAATAGCCACCAACGTACAGACAATTTTTAATCGTATCACTCAAAAGTGAGATTACTTGTCCTCCAGCGAATCCAGCCGTTCCTTGACCCAACGTAAACCAATTTGAACCATTCCATTTAGCAATATTGTTCGCTGGTTTTACGCCTGCTTTATTAAAACTTCCACCAACATATAAATTATGATTATGTGCCTCGAGCGTCCATACCTGGCCCTCTATACCCGCATAAAGCGAATCCCACTTAACGCCATTCCATTGAGCAATATTACCTACACTGATTGATCCAGCTGAATAAAACGATCCTCCTGCGATAAGCTTATCCTGAAATACTTCCAGAGCCGCGATTCGAGATCCACTTACCCCTCCTCCAACCGTACTCCAACTCGAACCATCCCACTTAGCAATCATGCTCGCAGGCTTACCATCAGCAATAAGAAAATCTCCGGCAGCATATAATTCTCCCTTATAGATTTTTAGCGCTCTTACTACACCATAAATTCCTCCTCCTACAGAATCCCATTTTGAACCATCCCATCTCAAAATAAAATCATAAAATGGAACTCCTCCCGCATAATCCAGTTCTATCCCAGCTACATACAGTTCATTCTTATAGACTGCCAATGCCAGTGGCTTTGGTGAAAAGCCGGTGATTCCAGAACCAAGAGAATCCCATGTAGCGCCATCCCAACGCGCTATTTTAGGCATCCACATTCCATCAACCATAAAAAATCCACCTGTTACATAAAGATCATTTTGAAATTCAATCATATCACCAATTCGCCAAGCATCTATTCCGCTCCGGAGAGAATCCCATGCATTACCGTCCCAGGAGGCAACACCACTTATATTTATTCCACCAGCCTGCACAAAATCTCCTCCCACCATTACTTCACCCTTGTAGAGTTCAAGAGCATCAACAAAACTATTTGCTCCACCACCAACAGGACTCCAGACTTGTGTATGGCCAATTAAGACAGTTATGAGAAAGATGAAGGTTAGAATTGCTTTCATCATTATTTTATTTAACAAGCGCAAGACATATCTAATTTACTCATTTTGGCCAGAAGAAGAAAGCATGAGGAAGCATGGCCACCTACGCAAAGCCTACGGCGGGCACGCATGAAGTGCATACGCAAGTTTGGCCAAATAGATAAAAGCGCATGGCAAAAGCAGGAACTTACTTCTTATCCATGCGTTCATGCTTTATCATGCGCGAATTAGCGACCATGCCCATGCATCCTCCAAGCCCATGCATGTATTTAATACACTTTCCGATCTGTTATCAGATCCACTTTCTTAAAGATCTTGTATAACACCGGCTTACTCGGACTGGCATCACTATAAATACTACCGATCATCAGATTTAGAATATACTGTCCATCAGGCACTGAATCAGGGACGTAGATGAGTTCGGTAATGGTCGCATCAACCCGGTGCTTGCTACTGTCAATCACCTCACCATCGGTATAATTCCAAAAAACATGATGCGATTTCATTACCCCTCCATCGGTTTCTTTATCCACGGAAGGAAGGTCTAATAAAAGATGCCTTATATTTTTTTCCTTGATCCATTCCATAACCTCTGAATCCAGATAGGCAGGGTTGCTACCCGAATGCATTTTGGTGAGCTTCTCATCGGTGTTGGGCAGTGTTCTGACAATGAGTGCTTCATTGTTATCATTCAAGACTTGTGTTTCCAAATGTTTGCGCATCACCTTGCGGTCTCCGTCTTCTGTTACATGTGGATCAATACTTATAACCTCTGCGAGAAAAACAAATTGTGTAAGAACATCTTCAATGAACTGAACGCTTTTGGCAATATGCCCCAGGCATTCGGTATGTGTGGTAGTGCCATGAGGATTTAAAAATAAATTATAAAAATCACAAGGCCCGCCTTCCTCGACGGAGCCTATAAATGTATCTGTCTTAACCGGCTCCCTTTTAAAACGAGGCGCAAAGAATGCATTTACAGTATCCTCACCTTCTTTTAAAGCAATAGAGATATCGAGCGGCTGGGCGAGATCGATCTCATACTGATTTCCCAGGTGGGCTATTTGCGTTTTCAAAAATGTAGGTTTTAGGTTGCGTTTAATAATGAAGTAAAACTAATCTAAACGCATCAATTTATTACAAGAAGTTTAGTAACACAGGTCTTACTGCCATCTGCGTTACTTGCAAATACAAGGTACACCCCTGTTTTAGCTCTCTCGCCATTATAATTTTTACCATCCCAAACGGTTTGGCCACCCAAAGCTGTAGTCTGATAGATCAGTGTTCCGCTGATATCAGTAATTTTGATTTTAGCATCCTGTACCAATCCCCTGATTGCGATCAACCCATCATAGTCTTCACGAATAGGATTCGGATATACGAAGAGGTCTTCGCAGTCGGCCCCGCCTTCTGTGGCTGTACTTTTATATGAAATGATGCCTTTATCCGTTCCAAAATATACTTCACCACTCTTTTCATCAACTATGATGCTAATTATATTATTGGAAAATAGCGGGCTGTTATCTTCCGTAAAGCGAAGGATCTCCTCAGTACCATCCTCGGACATCAACCAAACTCCGTTTGTTGTACCGATCCATTTTCGATTGGCCCCATCGATGGCAATAGCCCTGACTGATTCTGATTCCAATAGATTTCCGAAGTATCCTCCTTGATCCACCAGGATCTGATCTGCATCACATCCATTAATTCCGAAAAGCTGGCTGGCACAATAGAAGACAGCTACTCCCTCTTCCGTACCAACCCAAATGTCTCCATCCAGGTCCATCGTGATGCAATTCACTTCATCAGAAGGTAGATCGCCATTTCCCTGACCCTTCCTCAATAAAAGCCATTGATCGTCAGATTCATCGTCGAGCGTATTATTATGATTAAATACCAAAATGCCCTGTGGACTCCCTTTCCACACCCTGGTCCAAATTTGTTGAGATTCATCTACAAGAATCTCAGCGATAAAATTTGTACCCAGATTCATAGTTGGCTTAAATGAATAACATTCTCCAGTAGGCTTCTGAACAAATAACGGGCGTGGTGCCTGTTGGTTACTCGCCCACAAGTTTTCAGAAGCGTCAAAGGCTAGCCCTGTTACCATATAAGCCTGTGAATTACCTGTGGCACCCTGTAGACATGAGTTTTGTTTGTAAACGTTGAGAATCTCCTTGTCGTAAAACTCCACTATTCCTCCACCATTTCTGTCTCTTCCCCCAAAACCTCCAAAGATTGCGGCCCATCGCGCCATCATTGCAATGTAGGAGATTACACCTGCAATTGTCGCTGCCACCGATGAAATAAGTATGTCTCTATTCTTGATATGTCCTATCTCATGCGCTAACACGCCCTTTAGCTCATTATCATTAAGTATATTCAAAATCCCAGTAGTTACCGCCACCACTGCATGTTTGGGATTTCTGCCTGTAGCGAAGGCATTTGCTTGCGGGCTATTAACAATATACACTTTAGGCATAGGTATTCCAGCCGAGTGTCTTATTTCATCAACCATCGAATATAATTTAGAATACTCACTTTTGTCAGCTTCCTTGGCCCTATAGATTGCAAGGACTATCTTATGCGAAAACCAATAAGAAAGAAAGTTAAATCCTCCAGCAAATACTAAACCAATTAATAATCCTGTTCTTCCGCCAATTAGGCCACCAATAAGTATAAGAATCCCAGCTAATCCTCCTAATAGTAGTGCTGTTTTAATTTGATTTTTGAACATAGGTTAATCTTATTTTGCGGTTTTAAAAAGATTGTGATTTTAAGCTAGCATCAAACCAATTCTGGGCCTCCTTGATAACTAGTGTAGTATCCCATAATTATGTTACTCCTTGTTACCAAAATTCAGTAGGAATTATTGTTCGTCATCAGGAGTAATCTAATTTGTGAATAAAAACATAAAATTAATCCGAATTAAAGTTCGATCAATTGTGAATGTAGTTGCTTTTGACTAAATCCCATAATTACTTTTTATGAAAATCTACTTTAAGTTAAGTTTATTTTGAGGGTAACCCTATTTCGGGATACTACACTCCTTGATTACTAGCGCAAACTATATTAACAAAAAAATATTCTACACA